>CAZLIO010000310.1:0-5042 GCA_964559025.1 uncultured Pirellulales bacterium
GTAAGCCTGGAATAAATTGAGATACTCGTTAAGGGCATTTGGAAATGTCTTCTCGTATAGTGCGAGGCACTCGTTCACAAAGGTCCTGTCAATCGATTTGTCTACCTCAAGATACGATACCACCAGCGGATATATAGCCTCGTCCAAAGCCTTTATGACCGGCTAATTATACGTGAACTCGTGAGCCTCCCCCAGCAAATCCTCTCGCACCTTATGCCCAATGGCCCCGCCCAGCACCTCGTTAAACATTAGGTTCACCATGCCCCGATGGGGGGATTTTGATTCTGTAAACCACTGCTCGATTTGCTGGTGCATCTTCAATGGCTGCTCGGCAAACGCCTTGTGAGCAAACTCGTGCACGATCACGCCGACATACCACGAGTAATCCCCTGACTCGGTCAGCAATCCTGCCCTTATCACGTTACCAACAGGAGGCGGCACAATCCTGATCTTCTCCCCCGGTACTATTGAAAACGATACTATGACGGGGATATCGGTGGACCAGCTGCTGTTCAGAAAATGCGCAATGGGCCGAAGCTTCTCACCCAAATTCACCTTCTCTGCATATTCATTCAACTCCTTCAGTCTTGCTTGTGCTTTGCCGTAATAAGGATTCCAGACCAGCTCATCATATATTGGCTCAACTGCCTCAAGGATCTTGAACAGCCGCTGATGGTCGTCGAACGGTATGATCCCAACGGTCATTTGCTTAAACTCTTCCAGGCTCTCAGCTCGCGCACTCAGAGTAAAGAGCACATCGCTCGTTGCTCTATTCTTGGCCATGTACCTGTACTTGGGATACTCATCGAATTGATACCTATAGGCGATTCTCACGCTCGAATACTGCTGAACCAGTTTGGCCAGCTTCTCATCCTCGCTGTATTTGCTCTTTTTGTAATGCTCATAAAGCGTCGGACCGTAATACCCTCTCGTCCTGAGTATCTCCATGAAATTCAGCACACAATACGGCTTATCTATTTGCAGTTTCACAGTAAACTTACGCGCCTCTGACCTCACACTCTCACTCGCACCAAGTGCCACACACGCAAACACCGCGAAAACAACTGCCGTTCGGCCAACTCTGCTAAACAAGATACTACGCTCCATTTCATATCTCCATCATAAAAGGTCAATCTGGACTATCGCCAACGCCCAGACCCTAACGAACCGATGTTACCGATTTTTTACAGCTTTGTTCTTTTTTTGCGACATCTCCACACGTCAGCACGCCCTATACGATGTATGTAGTCTGAAAGCCTCGCTTTAGTGCGTTTTTTTAACCGTACATTTCCCATTCAACTTCATAGATAGTAATTTGCACACTACGGCGCCAATGATACCACAATATGCCGTTCGATTTCAAAGTTTTCTTACCCAAACCTGAAAAACGCACCCAGCTCGCACGCAACGTTCACCTATGAAGAGCTCAAAGTTAAATTCAAAATCCCTGTCGCCACAAATTCTTTTGAGGCATCCCGTTCGAATCGACAACCAGCCCGTACATCACCTGCCCCGACCATGTACAGGTACAATGGATCTATATGGAAGGTTTCATGGTCAGATTCGCCAAGGATAGTACAGCGTTTCGGGTGTTTTTTGTCTTGAATCTTTGTGCCGTTGGTGATACAATCTCGCCCTCGGTGGAAAACCAATTTCCTTTTAGTCAGTTTTTGAAGGTATTACCATGACCGCACAAGAGACAGAACCGGAAGTTGTTGACCTGACTGTCAACGGCCGGCCGAGACAAGTACATTCCCGTATATATCCGACATTGCTGCAGGTCCTGCGCGAAGAAATGGGACTGACGGGAACGAAATACGGCTGCGGCGAAGGTCTGTGCGGCGCCCTGTGGGAGGAAATTCGTTTTGACAACGGCCGCATTCTCAATGCGGGATTCGATCGCTACAGAGTGCCGCGATTCAGCGATGTGCCGGAGCTGGATATTATC
This sequence comes from uncultured Pirellulales bacterium, assembly GCA_964559025.1. Classification (GTDB taxonomy): domain Bacteria; phylum Planctomycetota; class Phycisphaerae; order Sedimentisphaerales; family Anaerobacaceae; genus NIOZ-UU13. The sequence goes on from CAZLIO010000310.1 coordinate 1,949, forward strand.
CTCATGGACCGCCTCAATCTTCCCTCAGCCGGGGCCGGGGAGACACCAATGATCACTATCGCCCCCGCCATCGCCAGCGCAGTCTTTGCCGCTACCGGCGTGCGCATCCGTTCGATGCCGATCAAGGGGGAGTACTTGAAGAAGGTTTAAAAGAAGAAAGGAACGCTCGGCTTGAGCCAATCAGGAGAAACGCAATGGGAAATATGACAATTTCGAAGGTAAGGTCGCATCACAGAATCATTTCGTTAGAACCAATGGTAATCGCCTTAGTCGTCTTAATCGCCAGCGCCGCCAGAGGAGTGGATTTCGAACATGTGGTCATTGATGAAAACATTGGCGGCAGGACCGCGATCGGTGATATCGACGGTGATGGCTTCAACGACATCGTCGTTCATACGTGGTCGAGCGACAGAGGCAAACAGAACGACGGAAAGATCGGCTGGTACAAATATCCCAATTGGCGGCGGTACAGCATTGTCGACAGCGGCCACATCTTCGGCGACGGCGTGCTTGCAGTCGATCTGGACAAAGACGGTGACAACGATGTCGTCACGGCCAAAGGCAGCGACAATGAGGCCAGCGTATTCTGGTATGAGAACCCAGGCGGCAAAGCTACTTCAGGCTGGAAAGAACACAAACTGGCCACTGTCGAAAGAGGCAGTGAAGTCAAAGATGTCGAGGTGCACGATATGGATCACGACGGCAAGCCCGATGTAGTTGTCCGTACAAAGCACAAATTCGCCGTCTATTTCCAGGAGTCGCCCGATTCCTGGATCGAAGTAAAAACCGACAATGCCGAACGCGAAGGGATGATAATCGGCGATGTTGATGGAGACGGTGACTACGATGTAGTGATGAATGGATTCTGGCTGGAGAATCCCCGGCGCCCTCGCAGAGACAACTGGACACGATATGATATCGACCCGACGTGGTACAAGGACATTACGGGCGGCTGGCAGGATCACAGCGTTATGGCCGATGTCAAAGATTTGAATAATGACGGCAAATTCGATGTGATTCTATCGCATTCAGAAAAAACCGGTTTCGCCGTTGCATGGTATGAATCGGTTAATCCTAAGGGCGGTCCCGATGCCTGGACCAAACACGAGGTCGGCGTTGTCGATTACTGCCATACCCTTCGCGGCGATGATGTTGATCTGGACGGAGATATTGATATTGTCGCGGCCACCCTGATCAGAAAGAAGAATCCTGAGATATGTGTGTTTGTCAACGAAGGCAAGGGGCTCACGTGGCGGAAACAGCCGCTGGCTGCTGCGAGCGCCTACAAAGCCAAGACTGGAGACATCGACAACGACGGTGACATCGACATCGTCACGGCCCGAAGCTGGGACATGGGGCCTCTGCAACTGTGGCGCAATACCTTTTCCAGCACCGCTGGAGAGATCGGCGTTGGAGCATCGTCGCCGCCAGGAGCCGAGGTCCTGATCGACGGAACTCGCGAAATGCTGGACGAAAAATGGACGTATTGGGAAGGTCCGCGATTTGCCTCGTCTTTGCCTATCAAGTGGAAGATCGTCGACGATCCCGTGGATCCGGGCAAAGTCATCGTAAGCTCTGATCCTGTCGCCGCCGGGGGTAAGTATGGCGCCGCGGACATTGTTACGAAAAAGAAATATAGGGATTTCCGGCTGCACATCGAGTTTCTGGTTCCTCACAAGAAAGGCAACAGCGGAGTCTATCTGCAGAATCGTTATGAGATACAGGTCCTGGACGGCGACAGCGGAAAGCACGGAATGGCTGCCGTGATTAACGAGTCGGCGGGCCCATACCACGCTTATAACGGCACGGGAAAATGGAACGCTTATGACATAAAATTCCGCGCCGCCCGGTTCACGGACGGAAATCTCACCGAAAAAGCAATGGTGACTATTTTCTTCAACGGAGTCAGGGCACACACGAACCACAAAATCCAGAAGGTTTGGGGCGGAAAGAACTCCGGAATCGACGGAGGCAATCAGGGTGGAACAGGCATCACCGATGTGCCCGGAGGACTTAAGCTACAGTGTGAGGGCCATGAAGTGCTGTTTCGCAATGCCTGGATCAAAGAACTCGACATAAGAGAGCCGAACACCGACTGGGATTCCTGATTCCATGCCGGCCGTTAGCTGCCAAACGGATGGCAGTATAGTGATGGTACGCAGATTCTTTTTTCGACAAGGAGTAAAGGTGAGATACCCGCTGATTGCAGTTGTGACTTTGTTTCCTCTGGTTTTTCCGCGTTTACTCGCCTTTTGTTAATTCTAAGGTGACTTTATGGGTCTCCTCTGAAGGGAGGAGCTCCTGCCACACATAAACATAACACACTACCTTCACGCGGCTTTCTTTATTATGTCCTCGCCCTTGAGTTTCAGACATTTGCTCGCTCGTTGCCGGAAAGTCAGTTGCTCACGAAGAGCGGCGATGAACCGGTGACAATGTGGCAAATCGATGTCTTGAGCAAAGAGGTGCTGGTGCATACCGGAACCACGGTGCCCATGCTCACGCGGTCTGCGCTATATGGAGACCATTTTTACAGCATGATGTGACGGACTAAGATTGTGGCGTCAGTGTCTGATGCCAAAAAGATTCAGCGCTACATTTATCCCGACAAGTATGGCGTGCACAGATGTGCAACTTTTGGCGATTTCCGGGAGCGGATTAAGGATATTGCCGGGCTGATTGGGTTCTCGGTGATCGAAGAAGACGTGTGATGAGTCGATCGGGATAACCGGCGGCTTGTCCGGCACTACTACGTGATTCTAATAAGGCCAGGCCAGGGCGAATGACTCCTCTGTGGGGTGGGCCCCTACATTTGTAACGCAAGAGCAAAGTTTTTGAGGTTTCCCTGGCAGGCTGAGCTCTGGGCCTGGTTTCTCGCTTTCTTGAGCGCCGGCATCAATATCCCCATCAGAACGGCAATGATGGCAATAACAACGAGAAGCTCTATAAGAGTGAATGCCCGTGATTTACTCATGGCTTTTTTCCTTATAAGCTTGATTTCTTTATTCTATATTACTTTGGAGCGAGATTCAACTGGAAAATCTCAATCTTATTTTGAGTAAGTGATTCCCGTAAGGGCAAAAGTGAACAAGTC
>CAZLIO010000311.1:0-5041 GCA_964559025.1 uncultured Pirellulales bacterium
CTTTTCGCCCTGAAATAAAGCCGATTGCAATAACGGTGACTAAGTAAACAATGAAAACTCCAGTTTCAAAGGCCGTTAACTTCATGGCAGTCATACAAGTTTCCTAAAATTGAGAGCAGAATTTTGGTCGGTCATTTTACCCAAATCGAACCTTCGAGCCGGATGTCGTCGGAGGAAGCTCCGATTTTCACTTTGAATTCCCCGGGTTCAACCACTCGGTCCAGATGGCGATTGTACAGGGCCAGGTGTTCGGGACCAATACTGAAAGTCACTTCTTTTTTCTCCCCGGGATTGAGACGGATTTTCTCAAAACCTCGCAGCTCCATCTCGGAGGTGGAAACCGTTGCAATGACATCCTGAATATAGAGCTGTATAACCTCCTGGCCGGCGCGTTTACCTGTATTCTGAATGTCCACACTCACCTTAATTGTTCCTGCAATACCTGTCTCGGTTTTGTCAAAACGTAGGTTGCTGTATTCGAATGTAGTGTAACTTAATCCATGGCCAAAGGGATAAAGCGGCTTGTAATCCATGTCCGCATAGGATTTGCCCCATCCTTTTTCAAGCCAGTACCGTTTGGATTTCTTCGCATTATAATAGACCGGCAATTGTCCAGAGTGCCGCGGAATGGTCACAGAAAGCTTGCCTGAAGGATTCACATCCCCGAACAGAATTTCAGCAACAGCCCGGCCGCCTTTTTCACCCGAAATCCAGGATTCAATTATTGCAGGAATATTGTCTGCGACCCAGCGGGTGGAAAGGGCACGTCCATTCACAAGAATCACAACCGTCGGTGTTCCGGTTGCGGCAACTGCTTTGACAAGATTCTGCTGCATGCCGGTCAGATCAAGGTTAGCCACATCAAATCCTTCGCCGCTTGTAGCGACACGAACGCCTTCGTCGTTACGCTGCTGCCATTCATTCTCACCGACAACAACAACAGCATATTCCGCATTTTTAGCCGCTCGCTTTGCTTTTTCAATCTCATTCACCTTCTCACCTACGACATCGCAGCCTTTGACATAAGTGACCCTTGTTCCGTTAGGAACGATTGCCCTGATACCATCCAGTATGGTCGTAATCTCCTGCGAAACTTTTAGCGCCGTATAATCACCAAGCTGATTTTTCGCATGGTCGGCATTAGGCCCAATAACTGCTATGGATTTAATATCTTTCTTAAGGGGCAGCAGATTGCCCTCGTTTTTCAGAAGCACAACTCCCTCCCGTGCTGCCTTCAGGGCCAGTGCCTGATGATCCGTATTGTGGACAATTTTCGCAGCACGTTTCGGGTCAACGAAAGGACTCTCAAACAATCCGAGCCGCATTTTCATCTTCAGGACGCGGCGGACTGAGCGGTCAATGAGGACCATTGAAACCTTTCCTTCTTTAACACTCTGAATCATATCCCCCATGTATCCGGATTCATAGGAAATCCCCACATCCACACCCGCCGCCAAAGCAAGCTGCCCGGCTTCTTTCTGGGTGGGCGCCAGGCCTTCATATACCAAGGTTCCAATCCCGCCCCCTTCGGAAAGAACAATCCCTTCAAATCCGAACTCTTCCCGTAAAATACCCGTCATGATCTCTTTTGAGGCATGAGCCGGAATGCCATCGATGGCCGGATAGGTGGCCATCACTCCCAGGGCACCGCATTTTTTGATTCCCGCCTCCCAGGGAGGCAGAAACACTTCCCGCAGTTTACGTTTGGAAATTTCCATCGCACCCCGCTCCAGACCGCTCACCGGCTCGCTCTGGCCGGGATAATGGCACAATCCGGCAACCGTCTTGTCCGGCGCGCGTAGTTCATCTCCCTGAACGGACCGAACAATTACTTCCGCAATTCGCGCACAAAGGAATGCATCTTCACTTTGCGCCTCCTGATTTCGTCCCAAACGTGGGTCCCGGATCGGTTCCACCACAAGTGTAAATATCTGATGAATACCTATGGCCCGGGCTTCCTCTGCTACTGCGGCGTATATATCAGACAGAAGGTCGAGATTCCACGTACTGCCCAGCGCCGGCCCTTCCGGAAAAATTGTTCCACTTGTGCACATCAGTCCATGTGTGCCTTCTTCGGTTTGCAGAAGGGGGATGCCCAGACGGGTCTTTTCAATAGCGATCTTCTGGAGTTCGTTCAGAAATTTTGCCTGCTGCTCCGGGCCTTTGAAAAGGATATTGTTGGGCAAAGTAAAAAATCCACCCCCGGGCCCGAGATAATCAAGATAGCTTCCTTCTGCGAATGCTTTGACTGCCGCCATTTTTTCTTCAACCGTTTTTCCCAATTCCCCCACATATACACACGGCATATTCAGCTGTCCCACCTTTTCTTTCAGACTCATGCGGGAAAGAAGGTCTTCCACCCGCACATCCATGGGCTGATCGGGATCGAGATATGCCGGTCCTTTTGATTTTCCGTAACCTATCCCTGTCGAAACCAATATTAACATGAACACACGCATCCAAATTCTTTTATTCTGTTTCAATTTTCAACTCCTTGTCTTAAAGGTTCCAATATATCATTTAATTATCGACCAAACAGACCCAGGCGGCTCCCACCTGCGAACATCAAATGTAAAATCACCTGACTTTTGCTGTCAAGGACACAATTACAAAAATCTTATCAAACTCCTATTTTACGCCTTTGGTATCAGGTACAATCAGGGCGGTATCATAGGAGAAACCTGACAAATAAATATCGACAGTCAATATGAAGTGCTTATTATAATCAGATGGACTTCCACCGGGCAAGATTATATTATCTGCCGTAACTATCTGATATCGAGTCCGAATAAATGTCAATTTTTGGCGAAAATACAGGTATTTTTTGAAATTTTAAAGGTGAAGTCGGATTAAGTATATGGAGGAGATGAAATGTATCGATCATGTAATTCTTTTGGTAATATCAATATGCATGTGCAAGTTAGATTAACTGTTAAGCTACGAAACCTGGCTGATAAGTTGTAACGAGGATGCTTCAAAGAAAAATTTTATGGCGACAGGGATTTTAGTATTTGACTTTGAGCTCTTCATAGGTGGCTGATGCGATGTCCTGCGCAATATTGGAGCATTTTTCGACAGATCTGACCAACATGTTATTTTTGAACAATAAAAGGATCACATTTTTATACGATTAGACAAAGAAATGATTGGCAGAAACTGTTTCGATGCTTAGAATACAACAAGGTTATCAATGGAGCGATGAAACGTTTTGTTTGCGAAGTAGACTCTTATCATAGGAGAAACCATGAGATCACTTTATATGTCTCGCCGTACATTTATGAAATCCCTCGGTCTTGCCGCTGCTGTAGCAGTGGTTCCTATCAAAATGAGGGCAGTCGATACCAAATGTCCCAACGTCGTGGTGATTTACGCGGACGATCTCGGCTATGGCGACGTCAGCTGCTATGGTGCAACAAAAATCAAGACTCCGAACATAGATAAGCTGGCATCTCAGGGCTTGCGTTTTACGAATGCTCATTCGCCCTCAGCCACATGTACGCCTTCGCGTTATGCCATGCTGACCGGCGAATACGCCTGGCGCCAGAAAGGCACGGGCATCGCGCGGGGCGACGCCCGCATGATCATCCAACCCGGGCGGACGACTCTACCGTTGGTCATGCAAAAGGCCGGCTACACAACCGGTGTCATCGGCAAGTGGCACCTTGGGTTAGGAGCGCACGATCGCGAACTTGACTGGAACGTTGAAATCACGCCCGGCCCACTTGATATCGGCTTCGATTACTGTTTCCTGATTCCCGCTACTGGCGACCGTGTTCCGTGCGTATACGTGGAAAACCGTCGTGTTGTCGGGCTGGATCCGGACGATCCTATCCAAGTAAGCTTCGACAAACCGGTCGGCAACGAGCCGACGGGCAAAGACCATCCTGAACTGCTCAAGATGCACCCAAGTCATGGACACAACCAAACGATAATCAATGGTATTAGCCGGATCGGTTACATGAGTGGAGGAAAAGCTGCACGCTGGGTGGACGAAGATATGGCCGATGTGATCACCAGCAAGGCCAAGGATTTCATCGAGAATAACAAGGACAGGCCATTCTTTCTCTATTTCTCGACACATGATATTCATGTGCCTCGAGCTCCTCACTCCCGGTTCGCCGGCAAGAGCGGCCTTGGCCCTCGCGGCGATGTGATTCTGCAGCTTGACTGGTGTACTGGCGAAATCCTCAAGACTCTGGACCGTCTGAATCTCACTGAGAATACATTGGCGATCTTCACGAGCGACAATGGCCCCGTCGTTGATGATGGTTACAAGGATCAAGCCGTGGAGAAGCTAAGCGGACACAAACCCGCCGGGCCGTTGCGTGGTGGCAAGTACAGCGCATTCGACGCAGGAACGCGCGTACCGTTCATTGTATGTTGGCCTGGGCGGGTGAAAGCCCATCTCTCGGAAGCACTCGTTTGTCAGATTGACTTAATGGCGTCCCTTGCGGCCTTAAGCGGCCAGAAACTTACTCGTGATGAAGCGCCGGACAGCTTTAATGTCCTTTCAGCCCTGCTCGGCAAAGCACCTATGGGCCGCGACCATCTGGTCGAGCATGCCGGCGTTCTTTCCCTGATAAAAGGAGACTGGAAGTATATTGAGCCGGGTATGGGGCCGAGGATGAACCGCAACGTCAACATCGAGCTTGGGAATGACCGCGAACCACAGCTTTACAATTTGAAGAGCGATATTGGTGAAAGACACAATGTAGCCTCAGAACATCCGGAACTCGTTCGTGAGCTGGCTGCTCTGCTTAAGAAAATCAGAGAAGATGGACACACGCGTCCATACTGATAATCTCAAAGAGTCAACTCCAAAGATGAAGACAACAAAACTTCTTTATTGTAGGCCATAGAATAAAGTTTGGACCATGGAATAGAGGCAGATCAGAAGTATATCGAGATCCTCGAAATAAACAAGCGACTGGAATAGAGAGTGTTGTCCAGTTATCAAGAATAGCACAGCTAAGGTTTTTGATGAACTATATGAGTTCTGCAAAATTACAGGTTAGGCATATATTATTTAAGAAAATTGTTT
>CAZLIO010000312.1:0-5032 GCA_964559025.1 uncultured Pirellulales bacterium
CATCCTGAACTGAGTCGAAGGGCTTAATTCCGCCCTTCTAAATTCTACATTCTACATTCTCAATTCTAAATCCGCCCCAGCCATTAATAGGTGATTGTCCTTATCAATGCACAAGTCGGCGCTACTTTAACTGTCAAGAATCCTTTCAACCTTCCCTTGATCGACGTTCATCACGTACTGAATTCCGCTGACCTGGGCGGCCTCATTTGTCAAAGCTGCTATATCGTCTCTTGTTATATGTTTTATAGCAAACTTCCGGCTGCCTGCCATTAGTTGTCGAAGGCCCTGGGCCAGACGTTCGTAATAGGTGTAAAGTCCCAGGGCACCGGTCGGGAGCTTTTCAAATTCAGCGTCTCCCAGTTCCTTACGCAGTGTGCTTGCGGTTACGAAAATCTCATCCTTAGTATTTCCGAATCTCTCAATGTACACTGGTATCTGCTGCTCTTTCATCGTGCGGCCTATCGTTTTACCTACCATAGCTGCCGCAATCGGACCTCTGGCCATTCCTATCAATTTTACAAACGGAGAACCAAGCGCAAGACCTTTGAAGATTAGATCTTCGAAGGTGAATCCACCGGCCAAAGCCAATGTCGGAAGATATTCTCCCTTATCAGAAAGGCGTTTGGCGTAATTGTATAAAAGCGAGTGTAATTCTACGGGAGGTATGCCCCACTCGTTCATCATACGCCAGGGACTCATGCCCGTACCGCCACCTGCTCCATCAACGGTCAGAAGATCGATTTTGTAGCGGGAAGAAAATACTATTGCCCTTGCCAAATCTGCCGGCCGATAGGCACCTGTTTTAAGAAAGATATGTTTAGCACCGGCCTTGCGTAATTCTTCAACCCTTTGGGCAAATGATTCTTCGGTCACCATACCCACACGTGAGTGACGTTCAAACTCTTTAAACGCTCCATTCTCAAAGGCTTTTACGACATTAGGGTCGGTAGGATTGGGAAGCACGACATAGCCCCGCTTGTAGAGCAGTTGTGCTTTTTTGAGATCCGTGATTTTTACTTCTCCGCCAATATCCTTGGCACCCTGGCCCCACTTGAGTTCCACACACTCGACTCCGAGTTTTTCGATCGCATATTCCTGTACGCCCAGCCTGGTATCCTCGACGTTTGCCTGCACGATGATTGCACCGTAGCCGTCACGTTGATAGTCTTTATAGATTCTGACACGGCGTTTAAGGTCAACGGTATCAACCACTCGGCCGTTCTTGATAATCGCCTCGGGGTCCATTCCTACAACGTTCTCGCCGATAGTCAAGCCCGTTCCAGCCAGGGCAGAACCGATGGCCAGGCCTTCCCAGTTGTTCTTTGCGATGTCTGTGGAACCAATTCCCGGAATATGCCAGGGACAACGATACTTTATCCCATTATTTTGCCCAAAGATGACCTCTATATTTACCGCGGGGAAGATGGCTTTGTCGCTGTCGGGTTCAATGCCGTGTGCGCCCACAGCAGTGCCCATAATGTTGAAGTGCGAATAATCAACTGGATAAGTCTTTTCGGCAGCAGTAGTGACCATTCCAAAAGGCTGCGGATAAATTACTTCATGGCCGCGATAAGCGCTTTTGCCTATCTCGCACATACCTATGCACCCGTCCACGCATGTAACACACATGCCGGATGCGGGTACAACTGAACCTTCGGTCCGGTTCTTCGTTAGGGTTGCCGCCGAAGCATTTATCTTTGAAAGCGTAAGTGACATTTTATGTGGCTCCTTTACTTTTATTAGTTTTACGTTTAAGGTTGTCGACGCTCTGCCGCAAGGCATCCTGTGGAGTATCGATGCTCGCCCTGGAAACTCGAATCTCGGGCTTCCAGCCTCCAGTTTCGATACCAGCTTCGACAACGACAAACCAGCTTCATCTTCTTTAAGTTTATCTGGCTCCTTATTTTGGTTAATTGGTGAGTGGTTAATCGACTTACTCACCACTCACTACTCACTACTTACCTATTTATGTTAGTCTTTCTTTATCTCGCAAGCTACGCATGGACTCATGTAGCACATCATATCATTAAACTGTTCTTTCTCGAGGCAGGGCGGGGTCAGATTCGCACAACCTCCACAGATTGCTTTTTCCGGCTCATTGTACGTACAGCGAAGCTGACAGGCCGGGCACACATACATACAACCGCCGCACAGCCGGCAAACATCCGACTTAATATCAAACGGCGTGCCGATACTTCTTTTCTCGCCCCGGCCTCTAAAACCGATAGCCTTAGCCATCATTTGCTCTTCACACATACGTACACACAAGCCACAGAGGATACAATCCTCGTGCTCTTGTTTGAAACGCTGTTGGCGAATACCGTGGGCTGCAGCGAGGTCGGGGATTATCTTGGACTGGGGACAGGAAGCGAGCAGCAGCTCCAGTATCATTTTACGCGCCCTTAGCACCCGTTCCGATGCTGTGCGCACGGTGAGACCTTCTTCGGCCGGGTAGGTGCACGAGGATACCAATTTGGCCTTTGGTCCCTCTCTGATCTCCACCACGCACAGACGGCAGGCACCATAGGGTGACAACCCATCCATATGACACAGGGTTGGGACAGGAAAGCCTATGAATCTTGCGGCCTCCAGCAGGGTGCTGCCTTTCTCGACCGATACATTCAAACCGTTTATTTTCAATGTAATCATGCCGACTTTTCCTCCACTGCTACGCATTCGGCCTCTTCATTTTCCGTTCGCTGTGTAAATTCTAAATCGCACCTCAGACACCTGCGGGCTTCGCGTACCGCTTGTTCAACCGAAAATGTCATCTCCACTTCCGAAAAGTTCTTCTTCCTCGATTTGGCGTTGAGAGTAGCGGGTTCTACTCTTTGGGCATCTTCAAGCTCTTCATCACTGACCACAGCGGGCTCTATGAAGACCGAAGGCAGCTTTAACTCGGGCGGCTTAACAAGCTCTTCGCCATGAATATAGTGGTCTATAACTTCCGCCGCCTTTCTTCCCGCGGCAATGGCATTAACAACAGTATTCGGCCCGGTCACCAGGTCGCCCCCGGCGAATACTCCTTTACGATTAGTTTGAAGAGTTTTCGCATCAACCCGCGACCTGCCGCCTTTATCAAGCTCCAAGCCCATAGAAACCAGGTAATCACTGTCCGGACGCTCGCCGATGGCTACTATCAAAGTGTCCAATGGAATCGTGAACTCGGTACCAGCAATTGGGACCGGTCTGCGTCGGCCGCTTGAGTCAACGTCACCAAGTTTGTTCCTGATGCACTGGATATCGGCCAGACGTCCATTTCTCGCATCTATTTTTACCGGCTCGACGAATGTTTCTACTTTCACACCCTCTGCCTCAGCAGCTCTGATGTAACGTATGCTTGTTGGTGAAACCAATGTTTCAAGCCTTATACCTTCCTCAAGAGCTGCCTCGACTTCTTCGGCATAAGCAGGCATTTCCTGGGCGGTACGTCGATAGAGCAGCGTTACACTTTTAACTTTTTTCTGACGAATAGCCACTCTTGCGGCATCTACGGCAGAATTACCGCCGCCAACGATACCCACGCGCCCCTTAGCCATTTCCTCGCCTCTCAGATTAAATGCCTTAAGGAATTGCATTGATGGATAAATCCCTTCAGTGTCTTCCCCTTCAAGCCCCAAACGCCAGCTTTTATCCGCACCTATTGCCAGGAAAACAGCCTCAAAGCCGTCCTTGAATAATTCGTCGATGGTTATGTCCCGACCCAGGGCGGTCCCGCACCTGAGGGTGATGTTTTCATCAAGGAGCGTTTGTATCTCCTTGCGTGTCACAGCCAAAGGGAGGCGATAAGCCGGTATGCAGCTAACAAGCATTCCGCCCGGCTCTTCCCCTGCATCGATGATCGTCACTTTGTAGCCAAGCAGAGAAAGATAATGAGCGGCCGAAAGGCCCGCAGGGCCCGCACCTACAACCGCTATCCTATGAATCTTCTTGTCCGGGCGTGCGGTTCTCACAGGTTTATAAACCGAGGGGTCAATACGGTCTGTTATAAATCGCTTCATTGACCGGATAGCGATGGCTTGTCCACCGCTCGTAGCGATGTTACACCTGTTTTCACACTTGCGACCGCATACCCTGGCGCAAACCGATGGGAACGGATTGGAATCCCGAATTATTTTGTAGGCTTCTTCGTACTCACCCTTCTCAATCAAAGCAACATAACGCCAGACCTCGGTGTCCAGCGGGCAAGCGGCTTGGCAGGGCGCACCAACCAAATCTCTACATACGAAGGCGTTACACTTTTTATCAATAACGTGCCGAAGATATTCATCGCGGAAGTAACGCAGTGTGCTCAAAACCGGATTCGACGCCGTCTGCCCCAGACCGCACATCGTCGTATCCTTCACCACCTCCGCTAATTCTTTCAGAAGGTCCAAGTGTTCAAGTGTCCCTTTGCCTTTTGAGATATCATCGAGAATCTCGTACATTCGTTGCGTGCCTTTTCGGCAGGTGAAACACTTGCCACAGGATTCGTCCTTCAGGAAATTCATAAAATATTTGGCGACATCCACCATACAGGTATTTTCATCCATAACAATCATGCCGCCTGAACCCATAATCGAGCCGGCGCCGGCCAGACTCTCATAATCAACGGGTAAATTAAACATATCGGATGGAATGCATCCCCCGGAAGGCCCACCCGTCTGGACCGCCTTTATCTTGGCCTTGCCCGGCGAGCCGCCGCCGATATCATAGACAATTTCCTTAATAGTCATTCCCATTGGCACTTCGACAAGGCCGGTATTCTTGATTTTGCCAACCAGACTGAATATCTTCGTGCCGCTATTGCCCTTAGTACCTATATTCGCAAACTTCTTGGCTCCAAGTCTGAAGATAAGCGGAATGTTCGCCCAGGTCTCAACGTTGTTGATTGCCGTAGGTTTGCCGTCGATACCTTTTTGTATTGGGAACGGCGGCCGCTGACGCGGCTCACCCATCTTCCCTTCGATGGAGCGCATCAGCGCCGTCTCTTCACCGCACACAAATGCGCCGGCACCTTTGACAACCTTGATATCAAATGAAAAACCGGTCC
>CAZLIO010000313.1:0-5024 GCA_964559025.1 uncultured Pirellulales bacterium
CGAATCGACAATCTGAATGAAAATGAATTAAATAAAATACGCACCCATTACGGTTTTCTTTTCCAGGGAGGGGCGTTGTTTGACAGTCTCAGCGTTACTGAAAATATAATATTTCCGATAAGACAGCACTGTAAGATAACCAATTGGAGAGAGATCGAAGAGCTTGTAAAGGCCAAATTAGCTATGGTCGGTCTTGATGGTTTTCAACAATTTTATCCGGCGAATCTTTCCGGGGGCCAGCGAAAGAGGGTGGCTCTGGCAAGGGCAATTGCGCTAAATCCGGAGATAATTTTATATGATGAGCCGACTACGGGACTGGATCCTATTCGTTCGGATGTCATCAACGAGCTTGTACGGAAGTTGCAAAAAGAGCTTGGTGTAACATCCATTGTTGTTACTCACGATATGAAAAGCGCCTACAAAATAGCTGACCGTATAGTTATGCTGCATAACGGCAAAATTATTGCCGACGGCGATACCGACCATATTCGTAACCATCCCCATCCTGTTGTTCAGCAGTTCATCGAAGGACAGGTCAGCGAAGACGACCTTGCAGTCCTGCGGATGAGCGGAACCATTTCCCAAGCCCAGTTCCTGCCTCGTGATTTCGAGTAATAGTCAGGAAGAACACAAGTGCCAAAGGACATAAAAGAAGTGATGAACGCCGGACCGGAACAGATTGCATCCGATTTGGCTAAAGTTGTGCGGGGAGATGTTTTTGCTGATATACTGCACAGGGCTGCATACAGCACCGATGCGAGCATTTACAGGATAATTCCAGCGTGCGTTATTGCTCCGCATGACAGAGGCGATGTGGCTGCCGTTGTAAAATATGCCGGCGCCCAAGACATACCAATTGTTGCCCGCGGAGCAGGCACCGGGCTGGCGGGTGAGTCGCTGTGCAGCGGTATAGTCTTCGATATGACCCGGTATATGAACAAGATTATTGATGTCAGAAACGGAGGCAAGACTGTAGTTTGTGAGCCGGGGGTTGTACTGGACGATTTGAATAAATGCCTGTCAGAGTTCAGCAGGAAAATTGGGCCTGACCCGTCGAGCGCCAATCGGGCGGTAGTAGGCGGGTGTGTTGCCAATAATTCAACCGGTGCCCATTCGCTTGAATACGGTTTTATCGCCGACTACGTGGAAAGCATCGAAGCGGTCCTGGCTGACGGCAGTGTAGTTGAATTCAAAAATGATTTTGACCCGGAACAGGCACCGGACGACAGGGTCGCCTGGATTGCGAGAGAGTGTCTGTCCGTCCTCTCGGATAAAGAATCGGTTATCAAAAAAGCACAACCTAAATCCAGGCGCAACCGAAGCGGCTATAACATTGCAGGGATTTGCCATAACGGCAGGATAGATTTGGCCCGGCTGTTAGCAGGCTCGGAAGGGACGTTGGCCATTTTTACGAAGATTACGCTCAGGACCGTCGTGGTACCGGCGGCGAAAGGTCTGTTGCAGCTTGAGTTTGACTGCTTTGAGAAAATGGCACAGGCGGCGCCGATTATAGTTGATAACGGCGCCTCGGCGTGCGAGCTGATGGATAAACAATTAATCGATATGGCATTTGAGGCCTTGCCGGAATATCGCGATGTTTTACCCGCCGGTGCGGCTGCCGTTCTTTTGGTCGAGCATACCGGACAAACACAGGAGCAGGTGAAAGAAAAAATAGAAAAAACCGATCGGCTTATCGGCGCAATAGCAAGCGGGCGAAGTATTTTTTTGGAGCCGAAGGCGCAGGAGCGGTTGTGGAAGTCGCGCAATGACGCCGGTCCGTTGATCTACAGGAAAAGGAGTAATAAACACCCAATAGAATTTATGGAGGATACTTCTGTTGAGAACGCTCGGCTGGGGGAATATATTTCGGGACTGCAGGAAATCGGAAAGCGTTATGATATCGAGATGTGTTTTTATGGTCACGCCGGTGACGGCCTGCTGCACGTGCGGCCGTATATGGACTTGAGCGACCCGTCTGAAGTAGAAAAGATGCGGGCGATTGCAAATGACGTTTTTTCGCTTGCCTGGTCGTTAGGCGGCACGATAAGCGGCGAACACGGAGAGGGCCTGATAAGAGCGGCCTTCGTGCGAGGGCAATACGGCGATGAGTATTATGAATTACTGTGTAAAATCAAGAACATATTCGACCCTGACGGCCTGATGAATCCGGGCAAGATAATCAATCCCGATGCCGATGTTATGGTCAAGAACCTTCGGGCTGAATATAAGGTCTTGCCGGAAAGAGTTAAAACGGATTTGCTTTTTGAAAAAGATGAGCTTGCCGCCAAACTCGAGCAGTGTTACGGATGTGGTCTTTGCCGAAGCTGCGAGCCGGATTTGCGGATGTGTCCGGTGTTTCGGGCGATGGGTGAGGAATTGGGCAGCTCGCGGGCAAAGATTAATATACTGCATTTGTGGGCGACAGGACAGTTAGATGAAAAAGATTTTGAATCGCCGGAGTTTAGAAAGTTTCTGGATTTGTGCGTTAATTGCAAGGCCTGCCTGATGCAATGCCCGTCGGGAGTTGATGTTTCCGAGCTGATGATAGCGGCCAGGGCCCAGTACGTCAAACGCAGGGGCCTGCGGCGGACAGAGCTGGTTCTCAGTCATAATCGCTACCTGAGTATGTTAGGCAGTATTTTTTCGCCTGTATCGAATTTTGTGATGCGGCTGCCGGTATTCAATTGGTTACTGGAAAATTTTACGGGTATGGATAAGCGAAGAAGTATGCCTAAGTTCAGGCACAGGTCCTTCATAAAGGCGGGACGTAAATATTTAGCTGCCAGTGAGCCGATAGATAAACCGATTGATAAAGTGGCATATTTTGTGGATACGTATGCAAATTACAACGACCACGAATTAGGCTTTGCTGTTTTGGATGTTCTGCGAAAAAATGGAATCGAGGTGATTCTGCCGAAGCAGTTACCTGCACCGCTGCCGGCGATTGTTTATGGCGACGTCAAGACCGCCCGTAAGGATTTGGCATACAGTGTAAAACATTTAGCTAAGGCGGTGCGTGAAGGTTACAAGATAATTTGTTCCGAGCCCAGTGCCGCACTTTGTTTGAAGCAAGAGCTTCGGCATTTTGTCGCCGGGCCGGATGCTGAGCTTGTTTCTGAAAACACTTACGAACTAATGAATTATCTCTTTAGCCTGTTTACGCAAAATAAATTGAAGTCGCCGACGAAGTCGATAACAGAGGAGTTTGTTTATCACTTGCCCTGCCATTTATGCGCTGTAGGCGATGAGGGGGCGAGTATAAGGCTTTTGCAGGAGCATTGCGGTGTGAATGTCGTTGACCTAGCGGCCGGCTGCTGCGGCCTGGCAGGGACATTCGGTATGCAAAAGAAAAATTACGAACTTTCCTCTCAGATATCCGCGAGCTTAAAGGAAGCGCTGGAAAAATCACCTACAAAAAACGTATTGACCGAATGCGCCGCCTGCAAAATGCAAATAGAGCACATAAGCGATTGCGTGGTCGGCCATCCAATCAAGGTGATAGCCGGGGTATATAAGGTTTTAAAATGAGGTTTATGCTTGGACCTTTGCCAGAGAATTCACAGTCTAACCTGGAAGACGAAGGATGGATAGCTGTACGTGAACCAAGTTTCATCAAGATACAACTATTAGCAATTCCGGTAGTGGTTTTAATAGCCATCTTGTTTCAATTGGCATTTTGGCTTGCTGGCGTAGATGTATCGCCACTGTCAAATATCAAAAACGCTCCAATCGCTTTAGCTATAATACTGGTAGTTGTTCCTATTCATGAGCTATTGCATCTGGTGTGTTTTCCCGGCTTTGGACTAAACGAGAAATCGATCGTTGGGTTCTGGCCAAAGATGTTTATTCCATATGTGCACTATGATGGGATTCTTTCGAAAAAGCGATATGTGTTAATCGCTTCCTGCCCGTTTGTTGTTCTATCGATAACGCCGTTACTCAGCAGCTTTATCAGGCCGGATATAGCTGTAGTAATTGTCGCTGTATCCTATCTAAACTGTTTGGTATGTGGTGTTGATTTGATTAGTATTTTCTTAGTAGTAAAACATGTCCCAAGCGACGCTGTGGTGAAAAATAACGGGCTCCATAGTTACTGGCGAAATAAATACCGAAATAATTCTGCTTGAAAACGTAGGATCAAATGTTAGATTCGTGCAAAACTTTCATCACCGAGCAAAAGTCCTTGATGCTACTTATCTTCAAACTCAATATCGTTTTCCTGGCACCATTCGATGACTATTTCCTTTAGCGCATCGTTGCGGTACTTGTACCAGTCGTCGGCAATGTCATATTCGTTTATAGCATCTTTGAAACGCCGAAATGCACCGCTGCCTTTTATTGCGCTATAAAGATCATCACTCATTTCAGAATCATCAAGGGACAGGCAGAACTTCTCCATAATGCTGTATTCATCGATGTCGAATTTTGTGGGCAGGTCAATGTAATCTCCTGTCTCATCTACTACTTCTTTAGCGATTCTGACCAGGTCCTGCTGCCAATCCGGGAAATCTTCGATTGGCTCATCGTCTTCAGCGGCCTGCATTTCTTCGTCACTAATAGATACCACTTCTCCGGTCCTCTTGTCCAGAAATGCATACCTCCCATCCGACTGTAACTCCAGACCTTCGATTATATCGTCCAGTTTTACACGAATTGCCATAAGCCGATACCTCCTTTATACAACTAAAATACTTCGTTTTTCATTACAGAGTTGGCATATTTATTGATTTCACTTTATCTATTATGTATATTAAGCTGCAGAAATAAAACTCATTTATCAGAAAAATTTACAATGGAAATGGAAAATCTCAAGAAGGCTGTACTTTGGGACTCCGCTGAAGATAAGAAGGTTCAGTGCAGGCTGTGCAACCATCGGTGCGCGATTGATGATGGCAAATTAGGTCGGTGCTGCGTGCGCAAGAATATAGACGGTGTGCTGTACGCGCTAACTTATGATAAGGTCTGCTCTGCTAACCCGGACCCAATCGAGAAAAAGCCGTTGTTTCATTTTCAGCCCGGGACGA
>CAZLIO010000314.1:0-5016 GCA_964559025.1 uncultured Pirellulales bacterium
AAAAACAATTTTTTCTTTTCAAAGTATGCCTAACCTCAATTTTGCAGAACTCATAGGAAACAAGTAAAGGAGGTAAGAAGGAGATGTCCACAATGAGCAAGCAAGCCCGATTGTTAGCTTTCATTTGTATCGTTGCCATACCGACCCTATCGGCAGCTTCGCTAACGCCGACTCATGCGAACGTGCGCTACGGGCCTCACAAGCGAAACGTGCTGGACATATATCTCGCGGAGTCCGCGGAACCAACCCCGCTGGTACTCTACATTCACGGCGGCGGATTTCGCGGCGGTGACAAAAGGAGTCTCAATGTCAGCGAAGCCAGATCCTACCTCAACGCTGGCTTCTCCATTGCAGCCATTAGCTATCGGTTGACCGACACCGCTCCGGCCCCGGCGGCATATCTGGATTGTGCACGGGCCCTGCAATTCCTACGTCACAACGCCGAAAAGTGGAACATCGATCCGCGATTGGCTGCCTCGACAGGTGGTTCTGCCGGGGCCGGTACCTCAATGTGGCTGGCATTTCACGACGACTTGGCCGACCCGGACAGCAGCGACCCCATAGCACGCCAGTCCACGCGCTTGACGTGTGTCGCGGTCCGCAACGGGCAGTCATCCTATGACCCGCGTTTCGCCCGGAAAATCGGCATTCCACGTCCCAACTTCGAACGCCATCCTTTCTTCCTCCCCTTTTACGGTATCAAGGCGGACGAAATCGACAGTCCGCGCGCGTACGAGCTGTACAGGCAGGCCGCACCGATTACCTACGTCTCCGAAGACGACCCCCCCGCCCTGCTCATGTACAGCTATCCTAACAAAAAAGTTACAAAAGAGACGCCGCTGGGCCTTATCGTCCACCACCCAAGGTTCGGCATCGCACTAAAGGAGCAGCTTGACAAGCTGGGCATTGAATGTATCGTGCAATACCAGGATCCCAAGAGCGGTAAGGTTGTTCGACACGAAGAAAACGCCGTGCCGGTCACTCCCGTCGAGTTCATCCGCAGACAGTTCAACCGTGCAAAGGCAAAACGTGCTGAACAGCAGCGCTAATGTGTCGCGGAACGACAGACGATGAGCGAGTTCCAAAATCAGATGCGTGTGCATGCTGTAAATGAAGTGGGAATCGTGTGTTGCACTAAAAGAAATACCATGATCAGACATCGATATCTTTTGGTCACCGTGTTCTTGCTAATAGGGGCACTTGCTAAGGAAGGACACACAAAGGAGCTCAAAGTTGGCGTAGTACAAACTGTTATTGAGAACACCCTAAGCAAGAACCTGGATAAGCATCTCAAGTTTATTGAGCAGGCGAAAAGCAAAGGATGCCGGCTGGTGATTTTTCCGGAATGCGCTCTTTATTGGTCCGAGGTCGCCGTGGATACCCCGACCAAAGCGGATTTTGATGCCGCAATTGCGCAAATTGGCCGAAAGGCCAATTCCCAGAGCATATACGTTATATTCTGTACCCAGTACAGATCCGTCGCTACCAAACCTTACAGTATTGTATGCTTCGTATATTCTCCCAAGGGGAAGCGGCTGATGTCCTATAGGAAGAATATGGAGGTTCCCCAGAGGTTCCACGTAGAGGGAATACCCTGCAATATAGCAATATGTTCCGACCGAGGTTATTTAGAGCACTCAGATTTACCTTGTTTGGTGCAAGGTTCACAAATAATTATCGATACATCCGGCGGTCATGGAGGTGATGATGGCAGGCCCGATTTACGGTGGATCCGTTATCGACCGTGGGCCATGAGAAACAATGCCTTTGTGATAGTCTGTAATCCGGTGCATGACGATACAGATTTCATGGGTAATTCTCCCTGGGGAGGGGGCAGCGCGATTATAAGACCCGATGGGTCAATTCAGGCAAGCCGTACACATGAAAAAGATGTTTTGATCATAGAGCAGATCGATACTGCTCAGGCAACCAGAATAGAAGCCCAGAAAAGAAGGAGCCATCCGATATTCAAATCCTTCTGGGATATGGGCAAAAAGTTACTTGCAGGACAGAGCCCAGCAATGCTGGGTTCTAAAAAACCCGCCGTTGGCGGGGCTCCGGTTCCAGATGTCGCGCCGTATTTATCGGCTGAACGCAATGTGAAAATTGCAGCGGCACAGATCGCCTGCTCCGGAAATATACATGAGAACGTAAGCAAGATAGAAGACTATATTAGACAGGCAGCTAATCACGCCGCAGATATTGTCGTATTTCCGGAGCTGGCGGTAACAGGACATATAAAAGACGATATATTGGCTGCAAGCCAATCGGCATTGGATGATACACTAAGGCAAATAAGGAATGCAGCACGCAGCAGCAATATATATGTAATCGTCGGCATGCCGTCTTTTGTTGACGGCCATAGAAGCAATTGTGCCTTTGTAATAGGAAATGACGGGAGCATAAAAACGCGATATGCACAGATAGCAGTGACACGAGCTGGTCTATTTAAAGCCGGTTTGAGCACGAAAGCAATGTGGTTTAGACTGAAAGTGCCCGCAATTGTAACGATTGGGGATGATTCAAAGTGGGTTGAGATAGGAGACCTCGCGGCAAATCGCGGCATGTATCTACACTTCCATATAAGCTACGAAGCAGATTCGTCAGCAGAAGGGACTATACTCAGAAAACAGAAAAACCTGCTTATGTTAATGTATGCGAAATATGGGGCCCTCGTAAATGCAGCGGATGCCTCAAAGTTACAGAATCCGAGTTCACCTGCCGGTGGGATAAGTATGATTGTGAGTAGGGAAGGCGGGCATAACAAGCCGGCTCCGAGTGGATTGGAGTATTACTTGCCGTATCAAACGAGTATTGTAAAGAGCGCCGGATTAGGAGAGACCATGCTCTTTGCAACAAGAAAAACCTTGGCAGGAAACGATATGGATCTTAATAATTCCTGGAGAAATCGAAATAGAAAGAACAGAGCAGAAAGTGGCTGGTATGAATGGATAAAGAAAGGAGTATGGTTGATCGAGACAGAAACCTTTTATTAACTCTTTGCAAGGAGATAAAGATGATGCGAATGAAACAGCTATGCTGCACTGCAATCCTGGTGCTATTGGTAGGCCAAGCAGCCCCGGTAGCTGAGCTGGCTACCAAGAAAGCTTTGACCCTGGAGGTGGCAAAACAGATCGCGGCTGCGTCAGAACGGTTTGCGGGGAAGAACCAGTGGAACGTGGTCATCGCTATCGTGGACGACGGCGGGCACCTGGTTTATTTTGAGCGCATGGATGGGGTGCAGACCGGAAGCATCAAGGTGGCGATTCAAAAGGCGAAGACCGCAGCCGCTTTCAAGCATCCAGCTAAGGTCTTTGAAGAAGCTGTCGCCGAGGGGCGGACAGTGTTGTTGGGCCTGCCGGGTGGAATGCCTTTTGAAGGCGGTGTGCCAATTACTGTGAAGGGCCAGGTGATTGGCGCCGTTGGAGTCAGCGGCGTCACCGCTCAGCAAGACGGCATGATCGCACAGGCGGGCGTCGATGCAATGCCGAAGATCCTCGGCAGATAGATGGCCCAGCCGGTGCTTCACGGAGCCGGCAGAGCACACTATCTCTCTACTCTAAATTCCAGATTCGGTTTTCTCACCCTGCAAATTCTGCACGGTGAGTGTCGCGTTTGTACTGCCGTGTCGCGCCCTTTTAGTTATTTTCTGATCTTGTCAGGATTACGTTCGATTGCACGGAAACCCTGGTCGCGGCGGAGGGGGATAAGCATACCGTCGCTTTTTTCCAGCCATTCAAACATGCGGTTGTTGAGTTCTTTAATCAGGTCCTGGTGTTCAGGGCTGTCGATGAGGTTGTTCATTTCTTCCGGGTCGTTTCTCAGGTCGTAGAGCTCATCAATGTCCCAGATGCCGTGATAGTGGATGTATTTGTAGCGATTGGTACGGACGCCATGGGTAGTTGGTGTATGGGGGAAGTTACGTTCCCAGTAGTATTCATAGAAGGCGCTGTCACGCCAGGGGGTCTTTTTGCCCTGCAGGATGGGCAGGAACGATTGTCCGTCCATACGTTCGGGGGTATCGAGACCGGCTACATCCATTACGGTTGGAGCGATGTCGATGTTCTGGATGAGATCTTCAATAACCGAGCCGGGTTCAATCATGCCGGGGCACCAGGCTAAGAACGGTACACGCATCGATTCTTCGTACATGTGCCGTTTGTCGATGAGCCCGTGCTCGCCAAAAACGAAGCCGTTGTCGCCCATGTACATAACGAGGGTCTCTTCGGCGAGATTGTTGCCTTCGAGGTACTTGATAACGCGGCCGATGCTCTCATCGACACTGAGCAGAGTTTCGCAATAACGACGGTAAAAGGTGTCGAAGTCCATCTGGCCGTGGTACATGTGGTCCACGCCGTGCCAGCTATTGCGTTGCTCTTTGACCCATTGTGGTTTGCCTTTGTAGTTTTCTTCAGTGTAAGCCATGCTCTTGGGATATTCGAGCTTGACATCATCGTATTTGCCAAGGTGTCGTTTGGCCGGTTCGAACATGCCGTGAACGGCTTTATGGGAGAGATAGAGTAAGAAAGGCTTGTCCTGGTCGCGTTCGTTCTTGAGCCAGTCAAGAGCGTATTCGGTGAGCAGGTCGGAGACGTGGCCTTGGCGTTTCACGCGCTTGCCATCGATGTTGAAAGTGGGATTGAAATAGACGCCCTGGCCTTTGAAGCTGATCCATTTGTGGAAACCGGGACGTGGTTCGTCGCTGGCGTGGCCCATGTGCCATTTGCCCATGAAAGCGGTTTGCCAGCCGGCTTTCTGCAGGTCCTGGGAAAAGAAACGGGTACCTGCCGGGACGCGGCTGTTATTGTCAACGACACCGTGTCTGTGTGCGAATTGGCCGGTGAGGATACTGGCGCGGCTGGGCGAACATAGAGCCGTTGAAACGGTAGCGTATTTGATATAAGCACCTTCGCGGGCCATACGGTCCATATTTGGGGTCTTGAGAAATTTGGGTTTATTCAGAAAGCCCATGAAATCGTAGCGGTGATCGTCGCTGAGCACAAAGACGACGTTCCT
>CAZLIO010000315.1:0-5007 GCA_964559025.1 uncultured Pirellulales bacterium
TAAAATATTACCTACTCTTGGCAACATTTTGAGAAGTCTTAACCATGCCAACTCATCGTGTGGATTCTGAAGTATCCGCATATAACATAAAACATCTTTCATATGAGCCTGCTCAAAGAAGCGTAAACCACCCCTAACACTAAAAGGAATATTACGACGCTGGAACTCCAACTGAATCTCAAGTGAATGCCAATGACTGCGATACAAGACTGCTATGTCATTTAAATTCCTGCCTTCATCAAGCAGATTAAGCACATACTCCGCTATGAACTGAGTTTGCACGAAGTGGTCATGAGTAGGAACGATGGCTGGTTTAAGTCCTGACGGTCTTTTCGCTCGAAGTTGTTTGGGAAGCCTATAAGTATTATGTTCTATACTGGCATTGGCAAGTGATAATATCTCTGGAACTGAACGATAATTTGTCTCAAGTCGATATTCTTTAACATCAGGGTATCGCTCTTTGAAGGTGATTATATTCTGAAAATTAGCCCCACGAAAACTGTAGATTGATTGTGAATCGTCACCCACAACTGTAATATTGCGGTGCTTAGCAGCGAGAAGATCAACTATTGCTCCCTGGATTGCATTTGTATCCTGGTATTCATCAACAAGAATATATAAAAACTGATTGGCGAGTGTATTTCTAAGCTCTTCGTTTTCGTTGAGAAGCCGAAGCCAGAAGCTGAGTAGATCGTCAAAGTCCAGTAGTTGTCTTTCCATCTTTCTGGTTGCATAGAGAACTAATACCTTTTCAATTTCTTCAGTTTCACGGACAAACATCGGATAGCGTTTGGTAAGAACCGTTTCTAAGGGTTCAAGTGTGTTTTGAACAAAACTGGAAATCGCAGACAGCACTGATCTGCGAGGAAACCTTCTGTTATGAATATCCACTCCAGCTTCTTGAACACATGAAGCAATAAGATCTCTTGAGTCTTCTCTATCTAAAATTGTGAAGTCCGGCGAAATATTAAGCTTCTTTCCATGTTGGCGAAGAAGACGATTGGCAATATGATGAAAAGTACCACCCCAAATATCTTTAGTCTTTTGTCTTACCAACACCTCAACTCGGCTTAGCATTTCACGGGCGGCACGATTAGTAAAGGTAACAAGTAGGATACGCGAAGGTTCTATTCCATTGTGAACAAGCCAAGATAATCGATATGTCAGAGCCCGGGTCTTACCGCTCCCTGCGCCGGCTATTACCAACATAGGACCACCTGGGGCAGTAGCAACAGCTAATTGTTCCTTGTTGAGATCTGCTGAAAAATCTATCTCATCAGCAGCAGTTCTTGATTTTAGTGTGAATTTACGCGTCATTTTCCCACATTAATGAACTATGTTCTTGATTTTTTCATTTATGCCACATTTACAAGTTATTTGAGGACATGGTATCAGAATATCGTTATACTGCCACACTTATTGCTCAACATAACACATGTAGCGATGGACACACAAAAAAAACGACACTAAGTTGCCATGGGGTCAAATCAATAAATGTAGCGTCTAGTGCAGATATCCAGTATACTGGGAAAAGATACTGGAACACACAAAATATGTAAGGAGGCTCAGATGCAGGAACTGATCCGGTTAGCCGTCGTTACAGCACTGTTTGCTTTGACAGGCATTCTTTCGGGATGCCAGAAAACACAACAATACCATTTTACGATGTCCGGGCATCACATGCTCAATAACGGACAGCCATTCTTCTGGCTGGGCGATACCGCCTGGCTGCTCGTGAAGCGAAGCCCGGAGGATGTGCAGCATTACATGACGAATCGCAGCAGCAAAGGCTTTACAGTCGTACAGATGATGACGGTTCGTATCCATCATCATGCTCCCACCGACCTGCTCGGACAACCCATGAATAACTACGCCGGCGAATCACCATTTACCAGCCTGGATCCGGTCACGCTAAATGAGGCTTACTGGCGCCACGTGGATTTCATCATCGAAACGGCACGGGAACACGGATTGACAATGGCGCTGGCAACCATGTGGGGACAGGATGCGAAGTCCATGTTCCCCCATCCGCTCAAAAACAACTGCGAGTACGGCAAACTCTTGGGTGAACGCTACCAATACCGTGACAATGTGATTTGGTTGGTAACCGGCGAGTACGAGAAAATCAACGAGAACTGGCAAGCAGACAAACAGGTTATATCCGACGAACAACGGGGACTGCTTCGCGCGGTCGCCCAGGGACTGGAGGAGGGACACAGGGGTAAACACCTGATGACTATCCACCCTGTCGGCACATCATCCGATGACTTCCACAACGACGCATGGCTTGATTTCAATATGCATCAGACCTGGGGACACCAGTCTGCCAACGTCACACGAGTTCGTTCCGATTACCAACTCACGCCTGTCAAGCCGGTATTGAACGGCGAACCGGGCTATGAGAATCGCTCGGAACAGCCAACATCGTCGGCCTGGAAATGCCGGTATGAAGGCTACTGGTCGGTGTTTTCAGGGGCATTCGGGTATACCTATGGCGCTGATCACGTATGGCAATGCGGCGGTGAATGGCACAATGCGCTGGAGTATGAGGGGGCATCCGACATGCAGCATCTGCGCTACCTGCTGGAATCCAGGCCGATGCTAAAACTCATACCGGATCAGTCCATGCTGCTCTCCGACGCCGGAGAATTGCACAAGGAGCCATCCCACCGTGCGATCTTACGCTCCGAAGACGGGAAATGCGCACTTGTGTATTCCACCAAGGGCCTCCCATTTAACATAGACCTTTCGAAACTTTCCGGCACGAAGACCAATGTCTATTGGTACAGTCCGCGGGACGGTTTGATGTACGATGCGGAATTCAGACAAATACAATCACCATTCGTTACCTTGTCTGTAAAAGGAGCACATACATTTACGCCGCCTACATCCGGTGAAAACCAGGACTGGGTACTGGTACTGGATGACGTGGCGGCGGGATTTCCGGCACCGGGGGCGAGAATATAGAATGAATCCTAGCGGGGGCAATTCCACCAGCTGAACCGGTTGAGTAGATTTTATATTTAAGGGAGTGAACAAAATCAGCAATTGACAAAAAGCACAAAATAATCACATAGCCTTTGCTTCTTTGTGCTTCGATGAGTACAATCGGGGTAGCTTGGGCCGGCTTGGATCGGTTCCAAACTATACATTGGCCGTGAACAGGCAGGAAAAGATGCCACTAGGCAACAGAGCGAAAAAAAGTAAGCACAAGTGATGTAGAACATGCATACAAAAACGTGGTAACAGGAGACAAACGAGAATGGAACGTATGAATCGACGCGATTTTCTGATTAGCTCGCTTGCGTTGTGGGCCAGTGCACGAATCGGTACGACGCGAGGGGCTTCCACGGCGTCCGCCAAACCCAACATCCTGTTCATCATCACGGACCAACAGTATGTCGAGGCCATGAGCGCAATCGGTAATACGTATCTGAAAACGCCGGCCATGGACAGCTTGGCGGCGCGAGGTATAAGGTTCACGAAGTCATACTGCACGTACCCTGTCTGTTCGCCGTCCCGCGCTAGCATGGTGACGTCGCGTATGCCTCACGAACTGGGTATCTACTCAAACAAAAAATGTCCCGGCATTCCCGATGGCATTCCCAACATGGGAGATCTGTTTCGGTCGGCCGGTTATCGTACCGCTTGGGCGGGCAAGTGGCACGTACCTACCCCTTATCCAGGTTTCCTGACCGGACCGCGGGCAAAGATTCCGGGATTCAATGTCCTTCCGCTTGAAGGACCGCCGCATCGCAGTATTCCCAACACGGGCCCGGGCATGGGTAGCGATCCGACAACCACAAAGGCCGCCTTGAAATTCCTAGCCCAGACCCAGAATCGGCCGTTCTTGCTGGTCGTTTCGTTGCTCAATCCGCATGATATCTGCGAGTATCCCCGCGAACCCGACCACTATCCTAGTCCTCCGGTGGTCGCGGCGCTCCCTCCGCTACCTGATAATTTCAACGCCATCCAGAATGAGCCATCTCTGTTGGCGGCAGTCCGCCAGCGGCAGAAGAAATCGGACGACCGGTTGAGCGGTGGGAACGAAGTCAAATGGCGTCAGTACCGTTGGGCATACTATCATCTGACCGAAGTCGTAGACGGGTTGATCGGGAAAGTATTAAAGGCGTTGGACGAATCGCCATACGCGGCCAATACATTGATCGTCTTCACCTCGGACCATGGTGAAATGGCCGGCTCTCACCAACTGCGAACCAAGAACTACATGTATGAAGAAGCGACCGCAGTCCCCTTGATCATCTGCCCGCCCGGTAGAGAATCGGTCGCCGTGGTTGACAAACTGCATCTCGTTTCCGGCCTGGATATTCTGCCGACAATGTGTGATTATGCCGGTCTGCCGATTCCCAAGTCGTTCGAAGGAGTTAGTCTGCGATCGCTGGTCGAAAATCCGAACTCCGAGTCGGAGACCTCCTGGCGTGATCATCTGGTGCTTGAAATCAATGACAAGACTGAAGTGCGGATGGTGCGCAGCGATCGTTACAAGTACATCGTGTATGCGAAGGGCGAAATGCGGGAGCAACTGTTCGACCTGGATTTGGATCCCGGCGAGACAACTAACTTGGTTCAGCGACCCCAGATGAAGGCAACCGTCGAAGCACATCGCGACATGCTGCGAGAGTGGATCAAACAGACCAATGACACATTCAGTATTACGGAACCTGTGCCATAAGACAAGCAACCTACTTATATGCGGACTGCTCAATGCCGGATCAGAAAAGTCGGTTTTCTGAGGGCATTTTTCTATATTTGCTTTCTGGCCGCATGAATCTGTCTGCGGTGTGGCACGGAAGCGGTGGCGCAATACCTTGGCGATGAAGTTGGTTTCATCGTGTTTGCTGAGCCCATAGGTCGTCCGACCGCTTGTGTAACTAGAGGGAGCTTTTCTATTTGAAACCCCAAAAGAATTATATGATCGATACATTTCTTTGTCACCGTCTACTTAATCCGATTACACACCGAAAATTGTTAAAAATATTTGTATTT
>CAZLIO010000316.1:0-5003 GCA_964559025.1 uncultured Pirellulales bacterium
CCCCAAGGGGATTCGAACCCCTGTTGCCGGGTTGAAAACCCGGTGTCCTAGACCTACCTAGACGATGGGGCCAACCGGATTTAATCCATAGTGATTGCTTCCTCAGGACAGGCATCAACACAAACCCCGCAATCAACGCACTCTTCGACGTCAATCGTTGCCTTATCGGCAACCATGCTTATAGCCTCGCTGGGGCACTCTTCTACACAAGTTTCACAACCAGTGCATTTTTCCTTATCTACTTTAGCCGGCATTTACGCAACCCTTTCAAAAAACCTTAAAACTTACTACTGCTCTGTAACAACTGAAGTTTTGCAAAAGTCTTGTTACCAAATAGAATACGGAATGTTACAAAATTATGACGATTTTACAACCTATTTTTGAGTAAATTTTACAGGGCAGCAAGATGGTGAGTGGTGAGTAGTGAATATTCACTCACCAATTAACCAATTAACTAATCAACTACCTGCCCAAGGCAATTGCCATATCGCGAACAATCTCGCTTGAGTCATTTTTTGCCGTCCAGTCCAGTACCTTATCGAAGCTGCGGTCAGCGTTTTTGCTCAGCAGGTAAACAGCCATCATACGAACCGGCCAATTAGTGTTGTTCAGATTCTTTGCCACCGCACTTATCAGTTCGTAATCCAGCGGCAAAGAAAGCATCTCAGCCATAGTGTGCACCTTAACGACCCACTGGCCGTTGGCAGGATTATGCAACAGTCCGGATTCATGTAACAGTGCAGACCTCAACAAAGGCTCCATCCAATCGGCAGACTTAAATCTGTAAAGTGGCTTACGTTTTAACATCTCATTTTGTTCTATCAAAAGGCCGGTGAAAAGCTGGGCAGTTTGAATTTTTTGGCCTACGGAGCCTTTTGAGATTAAATTAAACCGGCTTCTTATATATTTACCAGTAAGTTCGATGCCAGGACGTTTTATACGCACCCTGATCGGCTCAAGATAAGTGAGTCTGTTAGTAATCTTGCCCTCATCAGTGGTTACAGGGTCAAGATAGAGGGTAAATTCTATATTCAGAGATGCCTGTGGATAGGTAAGAAGCGTCTTTCTAAGCTCGCCGGTAATAAGCCTCAGAGGGATGAGGATACTTCGGCCAGGCTCGATAAGCAATGCCGTCCGAATTTTTGCAGAGACCAGGTTCGGTATCGTTTTATTAAGGTCTCCACTAACGTCGGCGTCAATTCGAATATTGCCCTTAAATAAGGCGTCATCGCTGATTACAAAAGGCTCGGCAGAGTTATTTATTATTGTGACATTGCCGCCGAATTCACTGCCGTATGGAAACTCATTTCCCTGAATATTAAGCTGGACCGAGAATATCTTCTCCGGGGGAGTAAATACGGGAACAAGTGTTCGCCCAAAGGCATTCTCCAACATAGTTAAAACAGCATTAGGGTCAATTGGCGGGGTATATTTTTCGCCCTGTTGGGCCAGAATTTCTTTGGCACGTTCGGCTGCAAACGACCCGGGGTCTTTGATGATTGCGGCCTTTAGAGTTTCGATTGCCGAATCCTTTTGTCCTTCAGCTAATTGAATCTGAGCTAAGGTTAAATCTGCGATTTGGTTACGCTGGGAATTGTTGATAAGGGGCTTGACCCATTCCGTTTGATTATTCATCACGAGCGCATAAGCCAAAATAGCACCTGCCGCCGGCGAATTGCGTTCGGTTTCATAGGCTCTGTTAGCCCAGTCTAATGCTTTGTTCGGAAACGGTAGAACAAAACAATAAAACCAGGCAAGCTGCATGGTGCTAACTTGTTCTGAATCGCTGTTATCCAAGGTCTCTGAAGCATCGTGAACCGCCCCTACTTTCGAGGCTTGCATAAGAAGCTGTTGGGCTTTTTTTTCAGCGGCCTGAAATATCTGGGTTGCCAGCTCACCGTTGCCGATTTTCGTCGCTGCTTTGCCGGCTATGGCCTCTAAACGCAAATCAAATCGGCCGTCTCGCTGGACACGCTGGGCAATTTGGAGGCATTTGGACTGATTTCGTTGCGTGTTGTAGCTGCTAATCGCCCAGGGCAGATAAATGCGGGCAGGAAGAGCTTCAGAGGGGTAAAGATAAGTAAACAAATCGGCACAGTATTCATAAACGCCAGCGGCTGTCTCATAAAGTTGTAACTGTTCAGCCTGTTGTGCAAAGGTAAGGGCAGCTTCGATATCCGATGGGTTCTCACGCAATGCTAATCTTAACCGTTCAAGATATATTGTCGGCCCAATCCGCTCGGGCTTAAGCTCCGCCAGCTTTGCAAAGGCCAGCTTATTGTATCTATTCCTTTTGTAGGCCTGCATAAGGTAAAATTCAGCAGCTTCCAAATCCGCTTTTTCAGCCTTCAACAGGCCAAGCAAGGTGGACAGCTCGGAACCGAGAATAACGTTCTTACCGCCCAGAGTCCCCAACATCTGCTCGAGGAGCTTCTCCCGCTGCTCACGGGTGTTCAACTGACCAAGTAAATACACGACTGCTTTTTTTGCAATCTCAACGTCAGCGGACTCATCTACATAATCCATAAGTAAATTATACATCAAGTTGCCCCCTTCTTGCTTTCGCAAGAAAGCAGGGGGCTGCTCCGGGTCCCGACAGGCAAGCTTAATCAGTAAGGCACGAGCATCCCTGGCGTTATTATCGAGCTTCATCGCGGCAGTTAAGAATACAATCGCTTGGTCGAGCTGTGGTCCGTTAACATCTTCAGAGTGAGCCGGCTCGGCTGCCGGGCTGCGGTGGGCTTCGCCCAGACGAGAGCTCGCCGAAGTCAGCTCGTAAGCTATTTCATAAAACTTTTGGCTGACAGACGATGAAAACAACTTTTGATCCTCGATGCTGGATGCTCGACCCAGCAGCGCTGGGTTCCGATCAAAACCCGCCGTTGGCGGGTCGGTCCTCGACGAGCCGCGAGTATCAAGAATCGAGTATCGAGAATCGGGTTGAGCTTGGGCCGAGGTAGAACAGCAAAGGAAAAGAAGCGCACAAAAAAAGACTCGACAGAGCTCGCCGAAGTCTAAAAAAGACGCTATCTTGCGCATTTGTTTCTCCATTAAATCCCGCACTTATTAGGCACGATAAAATACCTTTTCGTTTAAAGTTATCGATGCTCGTATCGACGCTTGTCTTGGAAACTCGACCCAGCAACGCTGGGTTCCGAACAAAACCCGCCAGTGGCGGGTCGTTTTTATCCAGTATCCGGCTTCCAGCCTCCAGCTTCGATACCAGCTTCGACAACGCTAAACCAGCTTCTATTCGCGGGACAAAAAACGTTCTTTACGTTATTATACTTCATACTTCGGACAATTGCCATTTTTGCTTTAGATATAACGATAAACAGCTATTTTGGGTAGTTCACCTGCTGCCGGTGAATAGAGAAAGCATCTCGATATGCAGGAATTTGGCGGTCAGTACATACGCTGCTGCCGCTGAGGGCACAACCACAGCGAGTCGGAGGATATCAGAGGACCTCCCATCGGGCAAATTCTTCATCAGGGCCATAATTGCTGCCCCGGCCAGAAACATAAGGGCTGCTGCTGCGAGTGTTTTGGCCAAGGTAACGGGCAGTCCATCCAAGATTTGTCTGAAAGGGCCCGGTTTTCTCCGAAGCACCGTAACAAGGATTATGACCTGCAGGTATGAGCACGCCGCTGTCGCAGCCGCCAGTCCTGCGGTGCCAAGGTACCAGATAAGAGTCAGATTCAGAATAATATTAGCAACAACTGCATACAAAGCACTTCGTGCAGGTGTCTTTGAATCCTGCATAGAGTAAAACGCCCGCGTTGTTATCTGCTGGCAAAAATAGCCACACAGCCCCAAAGCATAAAACGATAATGTCAATGCTACTATTGGCGTGTCCGTACTTTTGAAATTGCCATGTTCAAATATAGCTGAGATTAAGGGCTTGGCGACCAGAAAGATTCCTGCAGTTGCCGGAATTGCAACGAATACAGCGGCCTTGATTCCGCGTGCGATTGTTTTGGTTAGTGCATCGAAATCCTTTCTCGCGGCATCTGAGCTCATAACGGGGAAAATCGCTGTCGCCAGGGATATCCCCAATACTCCTAAAGGGAATTGGTAAAGCCGCTGGGCGTAGTACAAATAAGACGGTGCGCCATAACCCAACGGGTCACCTTGCTCATTCATAAAGCAAAGCGCAATAATATCATCTCCGAGTGTGTTTAACTGCGTAACAGTAAGACCAAGTATCATAGGGCCCATCAGAATAATGATTTTCTTAAACGCCTTGGAGTGAATATCCCAGGCAGGCCTGATCGAAACTCCGCTGGCATGCAGAGAAGGAATCTGAATCACTATCTGCCCCAGCCCTGCAAGCAGAACCGCAACCGCTACGAAAAAGACCTGCTGTTCCGGCTTCATTTTTAATCCCCAGCCGGTAAATAGAATGCTTCCAATAACGAATATATTCAGCACAATGGGCGCTGCGGCAGGCGTGGCAAAATGTCTGTGGACATTGAGAATACCGGCAAGAATTGCCACAATACAAACAAATATCATATATGGCAGCATGATAGAGCACAATAGCAGCCCGAGCCGAGGGCCGGCTCTGGTTTCGAAAAAGCTGTAGTAGCTCCAGACGAGCCCTTGGCCAATAAGGACGATTGCCGCAAGAATTACGAATAAAACGGTTACTGCCGTGTTAGCCAAGCGTTTTGCCTGCTCCGGGTTGTTATGAAGCTCTTCGCTATATACGGGGATAAGAGATGCCGAAGCCGCCCCTTCGCCAAAGAGCCTTCGGGCAAGATTTGGAACCTTAAAGCCCATTGTCCAGGCCGTCATCAACCAGCCGGCCCCAAAAAAATGGGCGAACGCTATGTCCCGTACCATGCCGAATACTCTGCTGATTGCCGTTAGAGAAGCAATTTGTCTGAAGCCTTTTATCATTTCGTATCTTGCATCTCAGTAATCCAGAGTGCCTTAAAGTGAACTAAAGTGCCTAAAGTGAGCTAAAGTGACAGCTTTGCTGTCATTCTGAACGCAGCGC
>CAZLIO010000317.1:0-5001 GCA_964559025.1 uncultured Pirellulales bacterium
TATTCTAACTCTAAATCATATGCAATATTAAACAAGTCTTCTTCAATGTTTCTATCTACTTTGGGTAGTCTTACCATTAAATCAATATCGGATGTTTTTGAATAATCACCACGCGCGAAAGAGCCAAACAATTTCATCTCAATTATGCTATATTTATTTTCGACGATTTGTCTGAATTGCTTTGTGATTGTTGCTACTTTATCTTTATATGTCATTTTTATTTATTACCTCCATTTAGAATTCGACAAATTCCTCTGGATAATGTGACATATCCAATTTCTCTTGTTCAGGAATCAGCCTTATACCCCACTGCTGCATCGCCAATGCACCAAAAAGAATTTCAATGGGAGCTCCATTTTCATCATTTCCAATTTCATCGATAACCATCGCGTGGGTGGATATTCGTCGTCCTTCTATTTCAGCCTCTAAAATTGCTGTTTCAGTTGTCTCTTTAACCTCCCCGCCTATCGTAGATCGAAACGGTTTTTTGGTTTTTGAAGTTATCAATAATGAGGACACCGAGTGAACAACATATGTATTCCGTGCACCCGTATCAAACAATGTCCAGCATTCTCTTCCATTGACCTTGATCATTTGACGTATTCGTCCCATTGTAAGCCTCGTCATTAAACTTATGAAGCCCAACTATGTATTATCTGATTCCATATAAGACGCTTGCGGTATAAAAATCATTATATACCTTCTTATCTGCTTGTCAAATCTTTTATTGACCATATCATGCATTGTTTGTAATATTCTGCTCGAAACGAGTTTGTATGCAGATAATAGAGACAATTCCAAAGCTAAAACCGAGGGCGGTTGATGCCCACAAGGGTGATTTCGGCAAGGTCTGTATTATCGCCGGCAGTACCGGCATGAGCGGAGCCGCTGCTCTTGCAGGCCGAAGTGCCTTGCGGGCCGGCGCAGGCCTCGTGCGAGTGGCAACACCCAAGAGTGTTTTACCGATAGTCGCCTCGATAGAGCCGTCATTTACCACTATCGCCCTGCCTGAAGACAGCCTCGGCAGAATATCAGCAAAGGCAATCAATCCTATCCTTGAAGCCCTCACCGAAAATGATGTCATGGCGTTCGGCCCGGGTATCGGCACCAGCGGCGCACTTCGGTCGGTCCTCGAAGCGCTTCTCGAACAAGACCAGCTCCGTTTGATTATAGATGCCGACGGCCTGAATAATCTGGCCGGCATAAAAGACTGGCCTGTTAAACTAAAAGCAAACTTGATTCTGACGCCTCACCCCGGTGAAATGAAACGCTTATGGTCAGCCCTGTTCAGAGAACCACTGCCATCCGACCGCCAACAACAAGCCATACAATTAGCACAACAGACCAAAACCGTCGTGGCCCTAAAAGGGGCGGGAACCGTCGTTACCGATGGCCAAAAAGTGTATATCAACAAGACCGGCAATCCCGGTATGGCCACAGCCGGCTCAGGTGACGTCTTAACGGGTGTTATAACTGCGCTCGCAGGCCAGGGCTTGAGCGACTTCGATGCCGCGGTTTTAGGCGTTTACATCCACGGCTTGGCCGGTGACATCGCAGCAGAAAAAATCGGCCAGGTCAGCCTGATGACCACTGATATAATCCAGGCACTAAGTGACGCCTTTATAAAAAGTTGAGTCTTAGCTCTAAAGCCATATTTTGTTGCAGGCCGGAGCAAAAGCAATGAAATTACTTCAAAAACATTGTAAAACTAAGGAAGGAATTTTGGCAGGGAACATTCAAAATTAAGGAGTTCACAAATGGAATTAAGCGGCTTAGACATCGGAGTATTAGCAGTATTTTTTATTTGTGTAATTACCGTGGGCTTGCTAAAGAGCCGAAAAGAAAAAACCAGTGAAGATTATTTTCTGGCCGGTCGCGGCCTGAAATGGTGGCTGATCGGATTTTCACTAATCGCGGCAAACATCTCCGCCGAGCAGTTTGTTGGAATGTCGGGCCAGGCAGCTAAAGGCTCGATTGGTTTGGCGGTGGCCAGCTACGAATGGGTCGCTGCAATAACTCTGGTTGTGGTGGCGTTCTTCTTTCTTCCGAAGTTTCTCAAGAGCGGAATTTTCACCATACCTGAGTACTTAGAGTACCGCTTCAATCACACGTCCCGACTGGTGATGTCACTATTGATGGTGATCATCTACTTGGGAGTAACAATCCCTACAGTAATCTTTCTTGGAGCTAAGGCGTTAAGCCCGTTGTTTAAAGAACAGTTGATGGGAATACCGATCAACATCACAACACTCTCCTGGTTTGTTGGTATCCTTGCTGGTGTATATGTTGCAGCGGGAGGCCTCAAGGCCTGTGCCTGGGCGGACCTGATTCAGGGCTCAGCATTAATAATCGGTGGTGCTGTGATAATGGTACTGGCCTTTATGGCACTGGACGATCCAAGCAGGTTCGAGGGAATCGATGTTGCAGCGGTGAGCACATCACTCGGTGTGGGTGACACTGCGGCGTTTGGAGAAAAGTTCTCGGCGCTCAAAGATGCGAATATGCACATGGCCTTACCCCGAACCAGCGACTTTCTGCCCTGGACGGCATTGCTATTAGGGATTTGGATTCCGAATTTCTACTACTGGGGCCTGAACCAATATATTATGCAAAGAACACTTGGAGCGCACTCTTTACGTGAGGGACAAAGGGGTGTGGTGTTTGCAGCTTTCCTGAAGCTGATTATTCCTTTTATTGTGTGCATTCCCGGGATTATTGCGTTTACATTATACGGGGCGAAGATGCAGGAGAACGCAATGAACCAGGAGTCGCTGAACAAGCCCGTGTTGGAGGCATTTGAGCAGGCAAAGACGGCACCGGCCCAGGCCAATATGGTTATTCCGTTTAATGGTGACTTTGCTCGGTTGCAGCCGCAGCTTGCTGCTCAGGTGCTGTCATTCAATGCCGCAGTACTGGGTAAGGTTGTCCCGGCGGGCGAGGACCTCAGTGCAATTAACGCAGAACTGCTCGAGGGCGTGGACGAGACTCACCCCGATATTGAAGTCCGGCAAGAGTTGATCGGCTATGACTACGATGGTGCATTTCCGCTGTTGATTCGGTATCTGACTCCGACCGGCCTGCGGGGTTTTGTATTGGCCGCGTTGATGGGTGCAGTGATTAGCTCTCTGGCATCGATGTTGAACGCAGCTTCCACCATCTTCACCATGGACATTTACAGGGAATGGTTTAACAAGAATGCGGCGCAGAAAGTGCTGGTATGGGTAGGTCGCTGTTGCGTCCCCATAGGTGTAATCGTCGGGTGTCTGATCGCGCCGGTGCTGGCAAATCCGAGGTTCAGGGGAGCTTTCGCCTTCATTCAAGAGTTCCAGGGATTCGTATCACCCGGCGTGCTCACCATCTTCCTGTTCGGATTGTTTGTGAAACGGACCCCACGGTGTTGTGGAGTCCTGGGGCTGATTCTGAGCCCGATTATCTATGGAATTCTGTTCTTCGGCTGGGGAGAGATGGCATTTCTTAACCGTATGGCAATCACGGTAGGCGCTATTGCGACCATCCTGCTCTTAGTGACATTGATCAACCCAATGAAGGAAAAGATTATACTGCCGGAACAAACGAAGATTGAGTTGAACTGGTCTAAAGGTTCCGTGTACTTCGGTTTGTTTGTGACGCTTCTGACAGTAGTGCTTTACATCATATTCTGGTAATGGGAGTATCACGAGCAATTTACAAATGAGGATTTCAGAATGGAGCTAACACCGGAAGGCCGCAAGGCCCTGGATAAAATCTTGCAGCTTGCCAAGGATGCAGGTATCGACATCAAAGGCGGGAAGGTGCGAAGGACATCTTCGCGCTTCTGTCTGGGTGTCGAGCATGGCGATTATAACGGCACAGAGCTTTTCGGCGTTGGAACCGACAGGTTTATCTGGCTGGCCTATAGGCCTAATGGTACCAGGAAAGTCAGGCTCTTTAGCGGTAATTTCCCCAACGATGGAGTCATTGAATTTGAGCTGGGAAACGTTCCTGAGCCGAAGTCGGCCGAAATAGCCCAAACCTGGGGACGGTTCGCTTACGGGGTTGAGTATATCTTAAGGCGCCAAGCCTACAAACTCTCACAGGGCATCAACGGCGTTCTTTACGGGAACATCCCCGGTGGTGGAATGAGCCGGTCGGCATCTTTGACTTTAAATCTGATTTTGTCCCTGTTCGATGCCAATGCAATCGAGGTAAAGGAAAAAATAAAGATTGTTGACCTGGCTCAGGCCGTCGAGAATGATTATATCGGCTCACCTTGTGGAAAGCTCGACCAGACGATGATACTCTTTGCCCGCGAAGGGATGGGAACATACTACAACCCCAATGACCGCTCAATAGAGTATCTGCCCATAGGATCAGGTGCAACCGATTTCCGGATTGTTGTGCTTGATACCGGCACGGATCGCCCAGGCCTGGAAAAATCAACTTACGCCGTCCGTAGGGCAGAATGCGAGAAATTGGTTTCAATATTACAGAAAGCCGATTACGATATATCGTGCCTCGCGGATATCAAGGACCGGACAGTTTATGAAAAGATTATGGACGACTTCGGTGAAAGTCATCCGGACTTGTGTGACCGCTTAAGATATATTTTCAATGCTCAAAACCGGTTCTATAAGATGCTCGAAGCCTGGAAAGCCGGTGACATCGAAACCGTTGGTCATATATTCAGAGCTGATGGCATCGGATTGCGCGATGATTACAAAATATCCGGGCCGGAGCTGGAAACGATGTGTGATATTGTTCGAACCGTGCAAGGTGTTTTAGGAGAGCGCATGTTAGGAGGCGGTGACAAGGGGGCATCCGGCGCTTTGGTCCGGGCCGAATGTATCGAAGCGGTCAAGCAGGCTGTTGATACGGCCTATCCCCGCAGCCGGCCTGAGTTCGCCGACAAATATGCCGTTCACGTCTGCAAGGTGGTGGAAGGCATCAGGGTTTATGAAGGTCTATTGTAGAGTTATGCAAAATAGAGGTTAGGCATATATTATTTAAGAAAATCAGGTTTTT
>CAZLIO010000318.1:0-4989 GCA_964559025.1 uncultured Pirellulales bacterium
CATTATCGCATTATTGATGGCGATATTGATGCCGGCACTACAGCGGGTAAAGCAGCAGGCGGCGGGCGTTGGGTGTAAGTCGAACCTGAACCAATGGGGCCTAATATTTGCCATGTACACACAGGACAACAACGGCTACTTTTATAACGGGCACCTTCACGGTTCGTCATCGGGGATGGGTAATGGAGAATGGTGGCGGGAATGTATGCGGCCTTTGTCCAAGAACAAGAAAATGTGGCTTTGCCCAACGGCTACAAAGCATCGTTCCACTGCAAGTGACCAGTCACCGGCAACAGCTCCTTTCGATGCTTGGCGAGTACCTGCATCGCAGGGTGGTGACATTGGCAGTTATGCTCCGAACGGCTGGATGTGCAATCCGAGACCGGGATTGTCGAACCTTTGGGGACGCGGGCCGATCGAAAATCACTGGCGGACGCACCTGGTGGCCGGTGCCTATAATGTGCCGGTGTTTACAGAGGGCTGGTGGGTGGATGCGTGGCCCAAGGAGACGGATGAACCGTTTGAGCTCGAAAATAGCACACCGCTTTTGGGAGTTAATGTGCAAGAAATACAGCGTCTCTGTGTCAACCGACATGGGGGAGCACAAAATTGTTTGTTTGCGGATTGGTCCGTGAAAAGAGCTGGACTCAAGGAGCTTTGGACGTTGAAATGGCACCGCGAGTACGACACAAATGGTCCCTGGACCAAGGCCGGCGGCGCTCAACCGTCCGACTGGCCCCAATGGTTGAGGAAGTATAAGGACTACTAAAAAGAGGTTTTGCGCTCGGAGAACCGAAACAACATATAAGCAGAATATCGTTTTAGCCTTCAAGCCCCTGCGGATATCTCGCTTTTTCCTCTCCCTCCGCAACGCAGGGGCTTTTTATGTCCACTCTTTATCTCCCAGAACTTTTACTTATTGCCAGTCGTATAATACTATGGAGGGACCTGATGCGGGCCGAGTTGGACTACCCCACCTCCTCTCTCGGCCCGCTATTTATTTGCAGACAATCGATAGGCCGGCCTTGCAGCCCGAAATCACACACAATTGTAATACATACCTGTTCCAATTCAACAGATATCTTCGGCAATATGTAAACAAAACCAGCCCTGTCAAACTCGGCTTGCCCCATTATAAGTAAAGGTGCTATATTCGGTACGGACTTCCAACGGGGCTTGGGTGGGGTGATGGTGAGAATAGCTGAGGAAGTTTTTATGCTATCGGAAGTTACGCGACGGTAAAAAACTTTAAAACTCTTATATCATTCTTACCCTTTAGTTATGTCCGACCAAACGTTAATTATAAGTTAATTATAATAAAACCCAACCAAAAATATATTATAACAAGCATTCCAAGGCATAAGGCGACTTCATAGAATATTTTTATCAAGGTTCGCATCTTTCCCCCCTTCAGCTCTTTTAAGATTTTGCTTTTGGAAGTTTTACCCGGAGATTACCTTGCGCTTCTTCATTGTTTTAGAATGCAACCCCCATATATAAAGTATAACATATTTTCATCGAGTGACAAGGTCCGGAAAAATCCTTGTTTTCGTAGATACCGTTGTATTCTGTAGCTGTCTATGTCAGAAGTATGTCCGAGAAATCTGTTGCCAATAACTTGCATTATAGCCACCGAGTGTGCTATAATTGTGTCACACGAGAAAATCAGCCGGACTCATAATGTCTGGCGAAAATTCTTGGCTTGGAATAACCTTCTTCGAGAGAGAAAGGCAAAAGCTATGCGCAAAGGAAAAGCATTCACTTTAATAGAGCTTTTGGTGGTCATTGCCATTATTGCGTTGTTGATGGCGATATTGATGCCGGCTCTGCAGCGGGTCAAGAAGCAGGCACAAGCAGTTAAGTGTCGGGCACACCTTAAACAGTGGGGTGTTATTTTTGCGATGTATACCGGTGAAAACGACAACAAATTCATGCACTGGGATGCGGGCGTATGGGTAGAACCGCTAAAGCCTTATTATAAAGATGGTGGTGAGGCGATGCGTACCTGCCCGAAAGCCACAAGGAGTCTTGAGGAAGGAGCTTTTCCTACGTTTGCCGCGTGGGACAGGGTCAATCAGTATACCCAGGAAGAGACGGTTTATCGCGGCAGCTATGGAATCAATAACTGGCTTTATGACCGACCGCCTGGCGCAACGAGCTCAACTCTTATGTGGGGCAATCCCTCTGCGAATAATTGGAGGACTACCCAGATAAAAAGTGCCAACAATGTGCCGATGTTCCTGGGCTGCTGGCGCTGGGGTGGTGCTCCTTATGACACCGGGGATCCCGCTTCACCGGCGGGCTGGAACGAGCCTCCCCCTTCAGAGGACATATTTACGGATGGTTTTGGGCGTTTCTGTCTGAACCGGCACAACGGGACAGTTAACTGTTGTTTCGTAGATTGTTCTGTCAGAGCAATAGGGCTGAAGGAAATGTGGAGGCTAAAGTGGCATAGAGTGTTCAATATACATGCTTTACCGCCGGATTGGCCGGAGTGGATGAGAACGTTTAAGGACTATTAGCCAGGCTTCGCCTGGAAATCCTGAATTGGGATATCGAAATGCGAAATAAAACCGAATTGATCAAGAGCGAAATTCAAAACAATGGTCGCTCTCATCCCGAGCGCAGCCGAAGAGCCTATCTTGAACCTGCCGAAGGGGTCTGCATGCAAATGAGCGGCACGCATCGTTCGCGGCCAGATGTCTCGACTCCGCATTGCTCCGCTCGACATGACAGATGGTGTGTCGTGCTCGAACGCAGAGCTTTTACGCTAATAGAGCTTTTGGTAGTGATTGCCATTATTGCATTACTGATGGCGATATTGATGCCTGCATTGCAACGGGTGAAGAAACAGGCGAAAGCGGTTGCGTGTCAGTCCAATCTTCATCAATGGGCTGTTGCCTTCGGGATGTACGCAGGTGATAACGATGGATATTTCTGGAGCGGAAACTTTAACAGGGGTGGATGGGAGAATTATGCTTGGTTAGGGCCACTGCGACCGTATTACAGTAATGAAGCAGAAATGCGTTTCTGTCCTACTGCTGTAAAACTCAGAGAAGAAGGAGCACGTGACCCGTTTGCAGCCTGGGGGCCTGTTGAGCAGACGGGCGACCAATCCGGCAGCTATGGTATGAATAACTGGCTTTGTAATCCTTCGCCGGATGTTGAGTTTATACATGGGCGGGAGGCTACAAAAGATAACTGGCGGAATGCTTATGTTGATGGTGCGGCTAATATACCGATGTTTTTGGATTGTGCTTTTGTTGAGAGCAAGCCGTACGATTTCGACACGCCTCCGGAATATGATGGTGATATATCAACGTATCTGGTGAGTGCCTTGCAGATGAAGCGTTTTTGTCTCAATAGGCACGGTGAGTACGCAAACGGCGTTTTTCTGGATTTCTCCGTCAGGAAGATTGGTCTCAAGCAGTTGTGGACTTTTAAGTGGCATCGAAGCTTTGATATAAACAATTCGTGGACAACAGCCGGCGGCGTCCAGCCGTCCGACTGGCCGGAATGGATGAGAAGGTTTAAGGATTATTGAAAAAGAGGCAGTTACCCCTCCCTTACGGTCAGGTCTCTGTTTGATAAAGTGGCTGCCGCTATTTTTTCGTTAGACATATCCCCCCGCAGACCATAATATAACTCCAAATGACACAATATCCCGGACGAAATTCGCACTTTATGAATACAAAAGGTAAATATGTTTATGATTGGCCCAGGCCGATGGTTACTGTTGATGCTGCAGTCTTTACTTTTTCCGGTGATAAGGCCAGGGTTCTGCTTATCAATCGCGGCAATGAGCCGTTCAAAGGCAAGTGGGCGCTGCCGGGCGGATTTATTGATATGGATGAGGAGCTGGAGGATGCCGTCGTCAGAGAATTAGAGGAAGAGACGGGACTGACAGGGGTTCGATTAGAGCAGATGCGTACCTTCGGCACGGTGGGCCGCGACCCGAGAGGCAGACAGATTACAATAGTATTTATGGGAATTGCGACAGAAGAACAAACCAAGATAAAGGCCGGCGACGATGCAGCCCAGGCACAATGGTTCGATATTGAAAACCTGCCCAGTAATATGGCATTCGACCATAAAGAGGTGGTCAGATTTGCTATAGAAAAACTCATGGAGATAAATGACAGAAGAAGTTGACA
Organism: uncultured Pirellulales bacterium; assembly: GCA_964559025.1. Taxonomy (GTDB): domain Bacteria; phylum Planctomycetota; class Phycisphaerae; order Sedimentisphaerales; family Anaerobacaceae; genus NIOZ-UU13. The sequence goes on from CAZLIO010000318.1 coordinate 4,155, forward strand.
TTTCGGTTGATTTTGCGGGGATACGGCTGGCTAATCCGGTATTTACGGCTTCGGGGACGTGCGGATATGCCGATGAGCTGTCTGATTTTATGGATGTCAATTGTCTTGGCGGGTTTATTACAAAAAGCATCACCGCCAAGCCGAGAAAAGGTAATGCGACGCCGCGGATTGTCGAGACCGATTCGGGGATGCTTAACGCGATTGGATTGGCCAATATCGGATTAGATAAATTCATCGAAGAAAAACTGCCAATTCTCGAAAAGATGATCGCTGCTGTTTTCGTTAATGTAGCCGGCCAGACTATTGATGAATACGTGGCAGTGGCGCAGCGGCTGTCCTGCGAAAAAGCGATAGCCGGGTTCGAATTGAATATTAGCTGTCCCAACGTCAAAAAAGGCGGAATAAGTTTCGGCACCGAGCCTGAACAGGTAAAGGAGATTACCTCGGCGGTGAAAAATGCTGTAGGCGAGAAGGTTTTGATGGTCAAGCTGTCCCCCACGGTTACGGACATTAGTGTAATAGCGCGAGCAGCGATTGAGGCAGGCGCCGATGCAATCAGTCTGGTGAATACCTTTACAGCTATGGTTGTCGATATTGAAAGCCGCAAGCCGGTTTTGGCCAACCGGACCGGTGGACTGTCAGGGCCGGCCATAAAGCCGATAGCGGTTCATCTGGTCAATAAGGTCTATAATGAAGTCGCGAAAACTCGCGGAATACCGATTCTGGGCGTGGGGGGAATCAGGACCGCTTCTGATGCAATCGAATTTATAATCGCGGGGGCATCGGCGGTGGGTATCGGGACGGCTAATTTTATTGAGCCGGGATGCGCGGCGAA
>CAZLIO010000319.1:0-2297 GCA_964559025.1 uncultured Pirellulales bacterium
CGAAGTGAAGGGCTCAGAATGACAAATTGTGTTTTGAGATATTTCTAAGTAGTGATGTACTGAGGATACAAAATATGAACAGACGCAATTTCTTAAAAGCCGCAGGCGTAGGAATAGCATCGTTGGCACTACCGGGATGCGCCGAAGGTTTACAGTTGTCCGGCAGCCGTGCAGGTGCCACAAAGCCGAACATCGTTTTCATTATGGCCGACGATATGGGCTACGGCGACCTTGGCTGCTACAATAAAGACTCGAAGATTCCCACGCCAAATATGGACCGGCTTGCGGCCGAAGGTATGCGTTTCACCGATGCCCACTCGCCGTCTGCGGTCTGCACCCCCACTCGCTATGGTGTGCTCACGGGCCGGTATTGCTGGCGGAGCCGTTTGAAAAGAGGCGTTCTTAACGGTTATTCTCCGGCCTTAATCGACACCCGCCGGATGACGGTCGCCTCGCTCTTAAAGCAGCATGGTTATGCCACCGTGTGTATCGGCAAGTGGCATCTTGGCTTGGGCAGTGATAAAAAGACCGATTTCAATAAGACGCTTACTCCCGGACCCAACGCACTTGGCTTCGATTATTTTTACGGGATTCCCGCCTCGTTGGATATGACCCCCTACTGCTATATCGAAAACGACCGGGCTGTGACTAAACCCACATTGACGACCGAGGCCGGCAAAGCGAGTGAAGATGGATGGTGGCGGGCAGGGGCAATTGCTCCGGGATTCAAGCACGTGGAGGTTCTGCCAAGGCTGACAGAAAAGGCGGTTGAGTATATTGATAAACATACCGCCAAATCAAAGGATAGGCCGTTCTTTATGTATTTTGCCCTGCCGGCACCTCATTGTCCCATCGCCCCGGCGGACTTTGTCAAGGGACGCAGCAAGGCCGGCGGTTATGGCGACTTCGTCGTTGAGGTGGACTGGACAGTCGGACAGGTTGTCAAGGCATTGGAGCGCAACGGACATACTCGCGATACGCTGATTATCCTCACCAGTGACAACGGCTCACCGGCAAGGACAAAAATCAAGCGGGACCCATATTCGATTATCGAAATTTACGGTCACTATCCCAACGGTGATTTGCGCGGTATCAAGGCCGACATTTGGGACGGGGGCCATCGTGAACCTTTTATCGCCCGTTGGCCGGGCAATATTCCTGCTGGCACCACAAGCGGCCAGATTGTTTGCCTGACGGACCTGATGGCAACCTGCGCCGCAATTGTTGATGTCGAGATTCCTGATAACGCCGGCGAGGACAGTTATAACATCCTGCCGGCCTTGTTAGGTAAAAAGCTCAATAAGCCGATACGAGAGGCCATTGTGCATCATTCCAGCATGGGGATGTTTTCCATCCGCCAGGGAAAGTGGAAACTAATACTTGGTCTCGGCTCCGGCGGTTTCAGCAAACCCAAAACATATAAGCCTAAGCCCGGTGAGCCTAAAGGACAGCTCTACAATCTGGGAGAGGATTTGGCCGAGAGCAAAAATCTTTGGAGCGAGCACCCGGAAATTGTCGAGCGGCTGACGAATCTGCTGGATAAGTATAAGCAACAGGGCCACAGCCGCCCCCTTTAAAAGTCGCCTCATAGGAATTAAATGACCTGCAACTTAAAGAGGGAATATACGAGAATGCATAGTTACACACGTCGGGATTTTCTAAAGTCTGTGGGTATAGGTGCAACTTCGCTGGCGCTGCCGGGATGTATGAATAGTGCAATCGGGTCTGTGGATAAATCATCAAAGGACTAAGCTGGTTTTTGTGTTTTTTAATGAGATAGTAGAGTTTTCCAAAAATATCGAGGAGAAAAAAATGCACAATCCGACAAGACGAGAATTTCTTAAGAGCGCAGGAATCGCTGCCGGCTCATTCATTATGTCACCTTTGGTATTCGCCCGGCGGGAACGCACAAGCAAGCCGAACATTATCGTTATTATTTCAGACGAGCACAATGCGGGTGTGCTTGGAAGTTATGGTAACGATATTGTCCGCACCCCGAATCTGGACGGCCTGAGCCGGCGCGGTGTCACCTTCGAGGGCTGCTACTGCAACTCGCCGTTGTGCGTACCCTCGCGTCTATCGTTCACCTCGGGCAAATACGTCTCCCGCGTAGGCGCCTGGAGCAACAGTTGCTGGCTCCCCAGCGCGGATTACCCGTCACTGCCGCGGATAATGAACGACTCAGGTTATGAATCGATTCTTTGCGGAAAGATGCACTACGACCGCACCCGGCGCTACGGTTTTACTGAAATCGGCGGCAATATGAACAATAGCAATAAGACGGGAAAAGGAAAACG
>CAZLIO010000319.1:2397-4987 GCA_964559025.1 uncultured Pirellulales bacterium
TTACTGAAATCGGCGGCAATATGAACAATAGCAATAAGACGGGAAAAGGAAAACGACGCGAAGCAGACAACCTCACTCCCCAGCCTGGCATAAGCAACAGATTCAAAAATTTTCATACCGGGAACGATTCCAGCATATTAAATCACGACCGAAAGGTAACGGCTGCGACAGTGGAATTTGTTAATAATCGCAGGGTCTCCGACAAGCCGTTTTTTATGATTGTCGGATATCTTGCCCCACATTTTCCCTTGATTGTGCCGCAGAAGTACTGGCAGCATTACGAAGGTAAAGTCCCAATGCCCGAAATTCCTCCGGGCCATCTCGAATCCCAGGCGCGAAACTATAAACATCTTCGCATCGGCTTTAACGTCGAGAACGTCCCGGACGATATTGTACGTAAAGGCCGTGAGCTTTACTACGGCCTGACGGAGTGGCTTGATAACGAAGTCGGCAAAGTTCTCGGGGCCTTGGGCAATAGTCAAGTCCCTGACAATACCATCGTAATATATACCACCGACCACGGCGAGAACATGGGCGAGCACGGTCTGTGGTGGAAGAACTGCCTGTACGAGCACGCCGGCCGGGTGCCGCTGATTGTTAGCTGGCCTGCGCGGTGGAAAGGTGGACAACGGCGAACGCAGGCCTGCTCATTAGTGGATGTGGTGCAGACCATTGCCGGGCTCGGCGCCGCTGATGTGCCCGATGACTGGAACGGTGACTCTATGGTTCGATGGCTGGATAATCCGGACAGCAAGTGGAAAGACCTTGCGGTCAGCGAATACTATGGCCACAATATTGCCTCCGGCAATGCGATGATTCGTATGGGTGATTACAAGTATATTTACCACACTCCGGCCGACGCTGACCACCCGGCTGAACGGGAACTATACGACCTCCGAACCGACCCGGGTGAATTTAACAATCTTGCGGGCCGGAAAAAGTACATACGGCAGATCCATGCGATGCACACCGCCCTTGTCAAAGAAATCGGTGAGCACCCTAACCAAACCGAGCAGCGCTGTCGTGCCGACTACGCCCGTGGATACTCGCGCCCCGACAAAAAGTAAAAATAAGGACGACTTTTATCCGTTCAGTACCCATCCTTTCCGGTATGTCTTGCGAATGTATCTGTCTGCTTCTGGGCAATTGGTTGCCTTCATGTTTTTGGCGTCCCACTGGAGTTTCTCACCCACGCGGTATGAGACCAGTGCCAGCATGTTGTTCTCGATGAGCGCGCCGGAATAATCGAAGTTGCAGAGCGTCGGCTTGCCCGTCTTGCAGCCGATGATCCACTCATTATGATGACCGGGTGACGGCGGAATCAGCTCATCGGGCGCTGGCGATTTATAATGCGTCATGTCCCCTCTTAACATCATAATTCTATAGTCGTAATCAGCCAGGAGCCAGCCATCGTCTCCTTTGAACAGCACACCCTTGAACAGCCATTCACGGTCAAATGCCTTCGATGGCATTCCGGGCTTCTTGCCGCCGTCGTACCAGTAAACCTTGACGGCCGGACGCCAATCGTTGGCCGGATGGTCCCACTCGGCCGTGAGCCACTGCGGACACGTGTCGGTGTTAACGGGTGTTCCGGCGGCTTCGCAGGTCGTCGGAAGTTTCAGGTCAAGCGCCCAGTACGGCATGTCCATCATATGGCTGCCCATGTCTCCTATCTGTCCGCTGCCGAAGTCCCAGTAGAGGTTCCATGCCAGGCATCCGCCGAAATACCCGGGATTATAGGGATGCATCGGCGACGGACCGACCCAAAGGTCCCAGTGGATGTTATCCGGGACAGGCGTGCCCCCCGGCAGGTAGCTGCCGCCTTTGGGAGTCCTGCTGCACCAGACACGAGCTTCACTCACGGTTCCAATGGCGCCGTTCTTAATAAGCTCGACCATCCGCCGATAGTTGTCCGAAGCGTGAATTTGCGTGCCCATCTGCGTTGCAAGCCTGCCCTTGTTCTTGATGTATGTCTTGCGGACCATCTGGGCCTCCTCTACGGAATTGGCTAACGGCTTCTCGCAATAGACATGCTTGCCGCGGTTCATCGCCCAGACGTTGACAAAGGCGTGGGTATGGTCCGTCGTCGAGCAGACAACTGCGTCGATGTCCTTCTGCTCAAGACACTTGCGCCAGTCGATATATGTTTTCGCCCTGGGAAACCTCTCGGCTGCCGATGCAAGATTCTTCTCGTTTAAATCACACAGCGCTACGATGTTCTCGCTTTTGACGTTGTTCAGATTGGCGCCCCCTCGCCCGCTAACGCCGATAACAGCGATATTGAGCTTTTCGTTCGGCGAATTGCCGGCCCTGAGAATACCAGATTTCAGGACCACGAGTCCCGCACCGGCCGCTGCGCTTTGCTTAAGAAATGTACGGCGTTTCATTCGAAGATTCATAAGCTACCTCCTTCATATAAGGTCTTACTTGAACATTATTAATCGAACAGATTTTACGATGTAGTCGATTCGATGCCAGTATATAAGACTGTTCAAAAAGAATCCACTTTTTTCCTGGGCCTTTCGGAAATTGGCTTTGTTTGGGTTTGTTTTTTTGGGGCCGGAAGGCGGTTTCATTTTCATAATCCTCT
>CAZLIO010000320.1:0-4985 GCA_964559025.1 uncultured Pirellulales bacterium
GGTTTTCGGATATTTAAGCCGGCATTGTTAACCAGAATATCAATTTTACCATACTCCTTTATAGTCATCTGAACCATATTCTCAATGTCACTTTGCGAGAGCACATCCAGCTGGACAGCTAACGCCCTTCTACCCAAAGACTCTATTTCCTGTTTGAATTCGGTCAGTCTCGATAATTCTCTGCTGGTAATAACCAAATCCGCCCCGGCTTTGGCAAGTGCCCTGGCGAAATACTGGCCCAGACCACGACTGGTTCCGGTTACAATTGCCACTTTGCCGGAAAGATTAAAAAGGTCCTGCATTTTCATTTCCTCGAACTTTATGGTTCTAACACAATTTTCAATAAATTTTCCTCGGCTTTAAGCAAACGTTCAAAAGCATCCGGCCCATCTTTCAACGGCAAAACATCGCTGATTAACGGCTCGACGTTAAGCTTGCCCGAGGCCACTAAGTCTATACAATCACGAAATTCACCCGAACTGGCATAAGAACCGGTAAATGTAAGCTCCCTGGCAACCAATTCCTGCAAATTGAACTCAGCGGCCTTTTCCAGATTACCGACAGCGACAAGATGGCCACCGGTCTTTGTTATCGAAACTCCATCGAGAAAAGTCTGCGCGTATCCGACAGCCTCAAAAGTAACATCCGCCCCTTTCTTTTTTGTTTCCTTGAAAATCATTTCTCTGAGATCGGATTTAAGAGGATTGATGACCGTATCCGCACCCAGCTTCTTCGCCAAATCAAGCCGAAATTCATTGATGTCGGCTACGAAGACCCTGGCTGCACCCCTCAGCCGGGCTGCCTGCAGAATGAAAAGACCGATTGTCCCGGCCCCAATAACCGCAACAGTATCATTAGTAGATATGGGCGCTCTATTGCCTGCATGTGTACCTATTGATGCCGGCTCCAAAAGGGCCGCCTGAGTAAACGACATATTGTCCGGAATCTTCGAGACAATCCACCACGGCACCGCAACATATTCAGCAAACGCACCGTGCCTTTTGAACTCCGGCGTGGAAACTCCTAATACCTGTCGTTTTTCACAGCGATTATATAAGCCCTTCCGGCACGGCTGACATTTATTGCAATATACTGTTGAATCAAAGCAAACTCTATCGCCCTTTTCAAATCCCTTTACGTTTTCGCCGGTCTCTTCAACGACACCTGCCGCTTCATGACCCATAATCAAAGGAGGAATTCTTCTGCCGGTCTTGCCTGTGAAGCCATGAACGTCCGAACCACAAATTCCACAGGCCTTGACATTTATCAGTATCTCATCATCACCAGCCGCCGGGTCGGGAAAGTCTGAATATTCTAAACAATATGGTTTAGTATAAAGTAATGCTTTCATTTAATCCTTTGTTCGATAAACTAAAAATAAATGCAATCCGAAATACACTGGCATAACAAAATACCCGAAAAGCAACCAATATTCACCAATTTTATTACAGAAGAACCAAAAATTTACCTTTCCGAAGCTCTTAGACAACCTTACAATAAAAATCATAGATGGCTTTTTTTAAAGTACATACGGCTGCAGGAAGGTGATGACATAGAAGAATATCTTTTCGACCTCGAACAGGACCCTGCAGAAAAAATTAATATCCTTGGCAAGCGAAAAGAAGATGTGCGAAAATTAAAAATATTGTTAAAGAGCTTGGAAGAAAAAGTAAAGCATAAGCGCTGAGAGCTTATGGGCTTCTTATTTAATAATAATGCAAAAAAATTGGGAGATAACAAATGAATGAAAATCAACAAAAAACTACAAGACGCAGATTCTTAAAAAACTCTACCGTAGCGGCGGCCTCAGTCACCCTGGGACTAAATGCCATAGGCGTTCCTTTAATAAAGACCGCTCGTGGAGCCAATGAGAAAATTCGTGTGGGCTTTATCGGCGTCGGCAACCGCGGAACGCAGCTCCTTAACGGCTTTCTCAAACAGGATGATGTTGAAATCGCAGCTCTTTGTGATGTCTATGAGCCTTACCTGGCCAGAGATTATTCCAAAGTCGATAAAACGCTCAGAGATTCTTTAGGAGGCAGAGTCCCGAAGATGACAGAAAAACTGGACAGCAATGTTGCAAGGTATAAGGATTTTCGCCGCCTGCTCGACCGTAAAGACATAGATGCGGTGGTTATCGCTACACCCGACCATTGGCACGCTATCCAAAGCAATATGGCCTGCCAGGCAGGAAAGGACGTATATGTGGAAAAGCCGTTGTCGATAACCATACTTGAAGGCCGGAAGATGGTCGAGGCCGCCAAAAGATATAATCGGGTGATACAGGTCGGGCTTCACCGACGCTCCTCCAAATCGTACATGCAAATAGGCGAGCATATCAAGGCAGGCAAAATCGGCAAAGTAACGGTAGCAAGGGCCTACCGGATAAGTAATATGCACCCGAACGGTATAGGCAGGTTCCCCGATACGGCCCCACCGAAAGGTATGGATTGGGACATGTGGCTTGGTCCCCGGCCCGAACGCCCTTACAAGAACAATATGTCGTTATATAAATTCCGCTGGTGGGAGAATTATTCCTCGCAGATGGCCAACTGGGGCGTGCATTATTGTGATGCGATGCGCTGGATGCTGGCTGAGCAGGCACCAGTCTCGATATCCGCACACGGCGGAAGGTTTGCCCTCGATGACGACCGGACAGTTCCGGATACGATGGAGGTGATTTTTGAGATGCCCTCGGGCGTACTGCTCATCTTCGGCCAATATGAAGCGAACGGTGGCCCGGCCTTAATAGATGGAGAGGTCGAATTCCGCGGCACGCTGGGAAATCTTTACGCCGGCACGAGCGGAGAAGCCGGCTATAAAATCGTACCTTCAAGAGCAGGACAATTTCAGGACAGCGGCTCTAATATCGAACCGCTGGAAAGTAAGAGAATAGATGGCGACCTGACCGTTCAGCACATTCGAAACTTTCTTGATTGCGTCAAAAGCCGGCAACGTACCAATTGTGATATGGAAACAGGCCACCGCTCAACGACCTTTGCTCTTTTGGCAAACATCGCTCTGGCTACTAAAACTCGAATCCAATGGGACCCGAAGAAAGAACAAGCCGTCAATAACAGACGTGCCAATAAACTGCTGCACTACGAATACAGAAAGCCCTGGAAGCTGGGCTAAAAGCAAGTGAGTGACGAATGGAATAAGCAAGCTAAAGCACCTAAAGTTATTTGTCTTCTAACTTTAGTTCACTTTAGGCACTTTCCTGTTCTGTCCAGCCATAACTGTCTCAACAATAGCTTTCTTGGCCTCAGCCACCGCCGGGCTGTAGGGGTAATTTGTCGTCATTGTCTCGTAAATAACCTTGGCTTGCTCCACGGCCTTGATACCACAGAGCGCCTTTATCTGCCGGACGAGAATCTGCGACCGATGGTAATTACTTAATTCGAGCTTATTTAAACGCTCAGCTAAATAAAAAGCGATTAAGTATTCTTTCCTCGCCAGGTGCACATCCAGTTTTATCAGGTTCAAATTCGGCATCAATAACTTCACCGGGTCATCAGCGATAATCACCTCAATTTTCTCCATAGCGTAATCCAGCTGCTCCGGGTCGTCGGTGCTATTTACCAATTGTCTTGCATGCCGCAGCAGCCCAACATCTTTGACATCCTGCTTAATACTGTCGGGCTTGCCCCCGCTTGTCTCTGGCGGGGGCTGTTCGGAACCAGTCCGTCCGGCAGAATTGCCGGATTGAAGTATTTCCCTTGCCTCTTCAACCTGCTCCAGCGCTATCAGGGCCTCTGCTTTAGCCATCCTGAATCGAGTAACTATTTTCTTGTCTAACTTTCTCTCCTCGAGCAGGTTTAGAATCTTTAACGCCTCCTGTGCCTTTCCGAAGCACTGTACCAACAATTCGGCCTGAGAAACCATCGCGTTTTGGCGAACAACCGGATTCGGCGCCGATTTTTCATGCAGACGGGCGAAAAGTTTCAACGCCTGTTCATACTGCCGTACCGAAGCCGAACGTAGGTATTGACCCAATTCAAGACAGAAATACTGTTGCTGGGATTCCGCCACAAGCTCGTCCATCCTCTTCATTAAAGCGGCCACGGCTCGTTGCCTCCATAGTTGGCGCTCAAGGCCGTCGGCAAAAGTGTATAAATTGACGATATCACCTATTGGCAGTTTTTCAAAGTTACTTTCAGATATAGATTTCTCAAAGGCCTGTTCGTTACCAGGCTCGAGCTGGATTTTATCCCATAAAAGATGAACGTGAATTTTTTGTTTTACCTCGGCAATTACCTCTTGGTTTTTTAGCACTTCAAGTGTAACCGTGCGCATCTCGGGCCGTAAAAACACATGCTCGATACTTTCGCCGGTCTTGATTGTTCCATCGTCGAATTTCCACCGGTATGAATAATCCACGTTGCGTTGTGCCTCAAGGGCGTCGAAGCGCATCCGAATCAGAGCCGCTTTCTCCTGGTCCAGCCGCCAATCATCGCTTATCTGCCACTTAAAGCTTGCCCCCGCTTGTCCCTGGAGGGGACTGTCCCCATCTTTTGCCAGGTCTTTATAACCGATGGCCGTAGCCACGAAGCGTCCCACAGGCAGGAAGTCACTTCTGGCCATAAGGCTTAATTTTTCCTGCGGCCTTTGCCAGGCAGCTAACGTAAACATTTTTCCCCATGGGCTGTAGTTCAGATACTCCAGCTTATGCACGCCGGCTCCGAGAGAAATCTTACCCTGTTTCTCCCCTTTGATACCGGCCCGGTAGTTGTGCTCGCCCGGCCAGCTTATTACCAGGTTACCATCGACAAGCAGATGTGAAGTCCAATTCGACGCCGTAGCAAAGACATACTGGCCCGCTTCTTCAGTCTGAAAGAAACCTTCATAGCGATACAGCGCAAGACGCGGTTTTTTACCGGCGCTATCAGAACCAAATTCCCCAAGCCGATGAATTGGAAACGAATGATGAACACTATCAACCAGACTCTTGCCCACCGGCTCGGCGACATTATTCCACACTTTTA
>CAZLIO010000321.1:0-4974 GCA_964559025.1 uncultured Pirellulales bacterium
GAACAGCGAACACAAAATATCGAACATCGAACTGAAAATACAAGCCACGATTCACCACTCAAAACTCACTACTCACCAATTAACTACTCACTACTCACCAACCTACAAGTCACGAGTCTCGAACGATGGATCACAAACTTATCAATAATCAATAGCCAATCGTCATTAGTCAATTATAACGATGTTTTCCGGGTGCAGGCGTTTTAGGTCGGGGAGCTGGTTTCGGCCGAGCTTGGCGTCAATCAGAATGGACAAGTCAGAACAGCCATACGGGGTTTTATTATTTAACCCGGAGTTGTTTTTTGATGTCATGTACATAAAGCGCATACGCGCTTTACGTATAAGCATTTTTCCTGTGATTGATTGTCATCGAACAGCGAACACAAAATATCGAACATCGAACTGAAAATACAAGCCACGATTCACGAGCGACGCTCGCCTTCAGCAAAGCCCACAGCGTAACCAGGATCCACGAATCTCGCTCTAATGATGTTGGTAATTTTCATAAGTCGGGATGTGTTTTCGCTTTCGGCGTTTGGTCATGAGCAGGGATGCTGCTTATTCTTTTTAAGTACGCAGTATTGTTAGCTGAGTAAATTTCACATCGCAATGTAAGTTTAGTTTGATGTGACGTACGTAATGCGCGTACAAATACTCAGGTCTGGCTTCTCGGTGAAACCATGTAAATGACATCTTGTGTTCACATATGGTAATACGTACTGCGCGTACGCGATTTACGTATAGTTTTTTTTTGATATTGTGCCCTGCATAATATAGTATTCAACACTTCATTATTTGTGTTAGGTTCCGCTACAAAATTCTAAATAAAAATGCAGACTCTTTTGCAAAATTTGATATAATTGCCGCACTATGTTTAGCTCAAGACAATGGAACTACATCCAAAAGGGCTTCCACCTAACGCCCCGGCAAACTGAGATCGCAAAGTTGGTCTGTGAGGGTCTGAATAACAACCAAATCGCAAAAAAGTGTCATATCACATACAATACGGCGAGAACACATATAGCCCATATTTGCGTTAAAATAGCTGTCCATGGCCGAGCCGAGTTAATTCTTCGTCTAATTAAAGTCGCCAAACACGCTAAATAAATCCGCTTCACCTTGTAATAACTCCCGCAGAACACCTAACCAACACTATTTAAATAATTTATGCGTCTATATCCGATAATACATAAAGCGCGTACGCGCTTTACGTATGAGTGTTTTTCTTGCTGTTGATTGTTAAGGTGGAATAAAAGAACTAACTATATGGACGAACTACAAGTCATGAAATATGTTTCACGATTTACACTTCTACGATCTCGAGTTTATCGGGTTGGAGGCGTTTTAGGTCGGGGAGCTGGTTTCGGCCGAGTTTGGCGTCAATCAGAACGGAGCTGTCCTGGTATTGTTCGTTTAGAATTTGGCCGTGCGCACGCAGGAAGCTCTGGACCTTGCCGTTCGATTGGCTGCTGGCGACGCGAAGCAAAAGCTCAGTGCCTTTATACCTTGCGGCGACCGCTTCGTTTAATTCCTCCAGGCCGTAGCCGGTCTTGGCTGATATACATACCGCATCACGATAGAGCGTTTGGAGAATCTCAAGCTCGCCGATTCTTCTGACAATATCGACTTTGTTAAACACTTCCAAAATCGCTTTTTGGCCGCAGCCGATCTCTTTCAAAACGTTATTTACAGATTCGATTTGCTGTAGCGCATCAGGGCTGGCCACATCTACGATATGCAGCAGCAAATCCGCATTGACGGCCTCTTCGAGCGTTGCCTTGAACGATGCGACCAATTGATGCGGCAAATTTTTAACAAAACCAATTGTATCGCTGACCACCACATCAGCGCCTCTGGCCGGCGTCCATTTTCTTGTTCGCGTGTCAAGCGTTGCAAAGAGCCTGTCCTCGACAAGGACCCCCGCATCGGTAAGTGTGTTCAGGAGCGTGCTTTTGCCCGCATTGGTATAACCAACGAGACAGATTTTGAACAATCCCTTTCGAGCGTTAATCTCGCGAATCCTGCGCTTGTCAATATTTACAAGCTCGCGTTTTAGCTCGGTGATTCTTTTGCTGACTAATCGCCGGTCGATTTCCAGCTGCTGTTCACCCGTGCCTCTGGTCCCTATACCACCGACCGCACCGGCAGCGGTTCCTCCGCCTGCCCCAGCTACGCTATCCAAGTGCGACCACATACGGGCCAATCGGGGATATGTATATTCCAGCTGGGCCAGCTCGACCTGGAGTTTGGCCTGTCTGGTCTTTGCCCTCGTGGCGAATATGTCCAAAATCAGCTCGCTGCGGTCAAGCACCTTGATTTTGACAATCTCTTCGAGCTCACGAATTTGGCCGGGGGAAAGGTCATTATCAAATATCACAACGTCGGCTTTGAATCGCCTTACTCTGCCGGCAAGCTGGTCGGCTTTGCCCTTGCCTATGTAGGTGGCGGGATTTATCTTGCGGATTTTCTGCTGGAATCTGTACACAACAACGGCGCCGGCACTTTCAGCTAAGGCTGTAAGCTCAGCCAAATCGTCCGGCCCATCGGGGACGCGGAGGACAGCGGCGACCAGAATCGCCCGTTCTTTTCTGACTCTCAGAGTCTGACGCAATTTCTCCAACTACAATATACCTCCAAACCTGTGCCTGCGGAGGCAGGTAATTAACCATTTATTATAACATATTTGCCCATATTTCTCAAGAAATCCTGAAAATTTGGTAAAATTACAGACTTTTGGGGCAAATACTGGGATTTTATCGGGCAAAAAGACCTTTTTTACGCAAAAACCATTAGCTAACATTTTTTGACTTGAAAAAATGCAAAATCTGGTTTAGAGTAATGAAACGAACAATTTTTGACGAATTAAGTATATTGTGGTTTTGGGATTGCTTCTGATATAAGAAGCACAGGAAGGTTTGTTTTTTTATGCTGAAAGTTAAATCGCGGGCAGGCGAATCAGTCCAACAAATGATCAGACGCTTCAAGAAGCTCTGTGAAAAAGAGGGTTTAATCAGAGACATGAAGAGAATGGCCTATTACGAAAAGCCCTCAGAAAAAAATCGCCGACGTATGCGTAAAGCCCAGCGAACTATAAACCACCCCCTATAAAAATTCCTTTCGCGAAAGATTTTTTTAGGTCGCATTCAATCCGAGCAGGCAAACAAAACTTGCTCGGCTTTTTCTTTCCAGACAAGCCGAAAAACTTTACGCCGTCCTACCGACAGCGGAATCATCAGACCACCTGGGCTTCAAAGCTGAACAGTTGACAGAACTCCACGAGCTGGCGCTTGTAGTCGCCGTAGAAGAATATCTGGTGAAAGCCGGGAAAGCTCAATACTTCCTGATTGCCGTCAAATTTGACCTTGACCGATACCACGCATCCGCCGCTGGGCGGTACGTCCATATTCTCAAGGACCGTGCCAGTTGAAATCAATACCTTCGAGGGCGTATCGGTTTCGGAAGTGCCGTCCCCTTTGCCCGGCAGCAGGTCAATACTCGTTACCCGCTGACCCTTACGCCACAGAGTGCGTGGCACCGCATCCCGGTTGCCGTGGTGATGCTTAATGTCAAACGGTTCAGGTGGTTGGTCGAAACCCCTGAGCTTTGTGGCGCAGCAGCAGTGCGCACCGATAATTGAATCATCGGAAGTGTCAGCCACGGGGTCCTGCTGAAATCCCGGACGGTCGAATAGATACTGCGTGATAATATGCGAGGCCACCGCACCGTAATCGGCCTCGCAGGCTGCGGGTATGCCGTCATCGTTCATCCGTGACCAGGCGATACAGGGCAGGCTCACATCGATGTTGCCAAGGGCACCGAGACAATCCATCGTTATTGCATCGGCCTGCTCGTTTTCGAGAATCTTACCGGCTACGTAATAGCTCTTTACGCCGTTGACGACATCCTGCCGGGTCGCACCGGTCACCCTGCGGGCCCGGCGAATATAATCGTCGGCCATCGCCAGAATGTCTTTGCTGTCAGCGGTCCGGTTGTACTGCTCAATAAATGTCGTCGCCGGTACGACTCGCATTTCAATGCCCGTATCGGCAAGGGTCGCCTCGGAGCGCTCCCTGCCCCTTATCACAACACATCGCGTTCGGCGCATCTTGGCCGACGCACAGAGCATCTTCATACCGTAAGCAGCCTGGCTGAAATCGTTCGTTGAATAAATCACACAGCCGGGTGCCTCGGCCAGATTGATGGTGTTGGTCGTAAACGATGTGCCTAACGGCGAATAAATAATGGACGCAATTTCACTCTGAGCAACTTTCTGTGCACTCGGCCAGGAATGTTCCTGCCGGTCGAGCATGACCAGCACCAGCCCATCGACATTTTCTTTCTCCGCTTCGGCAATCCAGCTTTGGGCCTCAGCGAGACTGTAGAGAGGTTCGCTGCGAAGAGCAAGCTTAGCTCCGAGATTCTTAGCCGTACTTGTCATTTTGCCGCTGTACATTTTTCGAGCCGCCCGGCCGTCATACACGGCCCCCGGCCAGCGCATCCCGTACTCTTCTTTTCGGCGCACAAAGGCCGCCTTGATTGTCGGCACATATTTAGACGCTGGCCCGCACGCGCGTATGGGATTCTGTGTTATCATAGGCTCTGTCGCAAATGTATTACAGCCCTGCAATAGAACAGAGCCTGCCACTAATCCGGCTGAGCCGCGTATAAATTGCCGCCGGCTAAGATTGTGATTACAGTCGCACTTTAAGGGACATCTTGAAGAACTCATAGTTAACTCCTGTAAATGAACTAAAGTTATAAATAATCCAATTGGGGTAAGTTTTACCCACTAAGACAGCCTGTGCAGGATATGATATGGACTATGAAATGGAATTTCAAGAATTTCCTTGTCTCGACTGGGTGTGGCTAATTTTTCTGGCAACACATAACATCTTTGGGCCATAGCATTGCGCTCTCTCTCATTGCGAGCACCTCACCTGATTCTCAGGATGCATGTAAAATAAACTAAGATAT
>CAZLIO010000322.1:0-4973 GCA_964559025.1 uncultured Pirellulales bacterium
CATAGTGCAGGAATATATTGGAAATTATTGGGCTGAAATTACTGCCTTGAGGTGTCCCTATCGGTTCTCTTACTTACAAAGATTTCCCGGACCGGTATTATTGGCCCTTGACAAGCGTATGTGGCCCGAACCTGTTTTGCAGACCAAAAGGCTGCTTCTAATCATTAGGATAAGTGCGTAACTTTCAGAGTTTTTGCTGGTTGGAGCGGGTCTATTTGGTTTTCCTTTTTCCGGTTTTTTTCGCGCGGTTCCGGCCCGCTGCCTGAGTCTTCCTGTTCCTGTTTTTGGCTTGGTGCTCGAATGCTTCCATTTCGGTCTGCTGGCCCTTGTCGCCCATTGCTTTCATCCATTGTAGCAGACGCCGGCGTAATTCTGCTTTGACTTTTGCGTATTTTGGGTCGTCGGCCAGGTTGTTCCACTCGTATTGGTCCTCGGTGATATCATAGAGTTCTTCCGCCGGTCTGTGTTCATAGCGGCGAACCTTGTCGGCAGCATCGGAGCTGCTTGCCGCCTTGTCCCGCCAAGACTTGAAGATGCTGGAGTTAGTACAAGCATTCTGGAATTTTATTTCCGGTGTGAAGTTCCAGACATATTTGAATCTGCGCGAACGGATCGAACGAATACCGAAATGCTCGGAGCCGTTGATAATACCGCGCGTCGTCATCTCGCCGAAAACGTATTCTTTATGTTCTTTTGCCTTTCCCAGCAATACCGGCAAGAGACTCTTTCCGTCAAGTGCCGATGGCGGCGTGCCACCTGCGGCCTCTATATATGTCGGCAGGACGTCCACGTATTCGATCAATGCGTCATTAACCGTGCCTGGCTTGATCTTGCCGGGCCAGCATGCGATAAACGCCGACTGCAAACCCGTATCGTAACACGTCCATTTGCCAAAGGGAAAACTCGAACCTTGCTCGCTGACTACTATCACCAGAGTATTATCGGCAAGGCCGTGCTTGTCCAGAAGTGCAAGTGCCTGGCCAACCTGTCCATCATAATAGGTGATCTCAGCCAGATACCTCGTCATGTTCTCGCGGGTCTCTTGTGTATCCACAAAATAAGGTGGCAGCTTCAATTTGGCCGCGTCGTAGCGCGAGGCGTCGCCCTTGTTCCAGGGAGAATGTGGCTCGTTGGAGCAAGCGAAGATACAGAAGGGAGTCCTGTTATCTTTGCACTCGCCCATAAACTTGTCGAGGACTTCGAAGTCGGGATTATTTCCCTTACCCGAATATTCAAACGGGAACACATCCGGTGGATTAATATGTTTTTTTCCACTAAGAGCCACACGGTAGCCGAGCGGCTTCAGATAGTGAACAACGCTTTTGGTGCCGTCCTTGGCAAAAGTGTGGTTGGGATACGCGCCGCTCTTTACGGGGTACAGGCCGGTATAGATGTTGTGTCGCGTCGGCGAACACATTGGCGCTGCCTGGAAACACTGAGTAAAACGCATGCCTTCAGATGCGAGTTTGTCTATGTTCGGCGTATAGGCCTGCCCACCGTAGCAGCCGATGTCCCGAAAAGTACAGTCGTCGGCAATAATGAAAACGAAGTTTGGCTTCGTCTTTTTCCCGGCACCGAACGATGCTCCGCCCATACTCGCCAAAGCCCCCATAGCCGCCATCTTCAAGAATTCACGTCTTTTCATTTGATTTCCCCTTTCGTGCAGAATCAGAAGAACGTTTTCTGTTACCTGTTTCTATTCTTCCTTGTCTTCTTGCTGCCTTTCGAGATATTCTTTCGGCCCTTTGCGGCTTTTATGTAGTTGTCACCATAAATTTCGATGAGGGCGGATTTCAGCTTTTCCGGTGACTTGCGATTTTCGAAGGCCAGCAGGAGTGGGTCGTTAGTCTGCTTCATCCAGTCATGAAGCCGGCTCCGCATTCTTTCGAGGTCGTTTTTATACTCGGATTTGTCCACAAGATTATGGAGGCAATCGGGGTCGGTTTCGAGGTCATAAAGCTCTTCGAGAGCGCGGTATCGGAACATTGCGACGCGCTGCGCGATGTAGGCATCGGTTTGGGCGGCTTCGACCATAGCCTTCATGGTGAGCCCTTCGTTGTTGTTTCGGTAGTAGAATTTGCCATCGCTCCAGGGGCTGAAGATGTAGCCGAAGCGTTTATCCTGAACGCATCGCATTGGGACGGCGTCTCCACCTGCTTTCATGTCTATTTGTGTGAAGACCTTGTCACGGCGGGGTTGCTTTTCACCTTTTAGCAAAGGGAGGAAGGAAAAGCCGTCAAGCCCTTTTGGTATAGGCAGACCTACTGCTTTGAGCACCGTTGGGAAGAAGTCAATTCCTGAGATGAAATGCTCTCTGTCAACGGTGCCTCGTCTTACAACGCCCGGCCAACGAACGATCCATGGGGTGCGTGTGCTGGCAAGGTAGGCGTTGCATTTTGCGAACGGTATGGCGATACCGTTATCAGAGATGAACATTACGAGGGTGTTTTTGTCGAAACCCGACTCCTTCAGGGCCTGCATAGTTTTGCCGAAGGTGTCATCGAGGCGGCGGACGGAATTCAGGTAGTAGCTGAGCTCTTTGCGGACGCCCGGCAGGTCGGGAACAAAGCCCGGAACAGGAACATCCTCCGGGCTATATGTCTTCGAGGGCTCTTTCGCATCTTCGATGGGTTTGCCGGGAATATGATAAGGGCGATGCGGGTCGTGAGAGTTGACCATAAAGTAGAAAGGTTTCTCTTCACGGCGGCACCTTGCAAAAAATTCTTTGCAGTAATTATAATAGATATCCGGGTCGCGCCCGTTTCCCAGCTCGTCCCGGTCATGGACGAAATCCCATTTGTAGCCGGATTTGGGTGTCGAGTGGTTTACTTTGCCGAGGACACCGGTGAGGTAGCCTGCATCTCTCAGGGTTTGCATGATGGTTGGTATGTCTCGGTCGGTGTGCATGAAGCCCATAATACCGCTGTTGTGTCCGTAAAGGCCGGTTCCGAGGACGCCTCGACTTGGCTGGCAGATGGCCACGGTAACGTGGGCGTTTTCAAATCGCATACTCTGGGAGGCAAAGAAATCAAGGTTCGGAGTCAGCCCCGGTAATTTACCACCGTAGCAGCCGAGGGAGTCGCGGTGGAGGTCGTCGGCTGTGAAGAAAAGGATATTAAGCTTTCGTTCTTTGGCTCTGTCGGCCTGAGCAAACGGAATTACGGTTAGCGCCGAAGCCGCACTTAATCCTAAAGTTTTAAGAAAATCACGTCTTTTCATTTTGTCCTCACTATCTTTTCTTACTTTTCCTATCACGTTTTTTCGATTTCTCTCTCGCAGGCTTCGTTTTCACGGTCATTTTTGTCGATACCGGCCAGGGCAAAACGTTGGCTCTCTCGGCATAGGCCTGCCAGAGGCCGACCATTTCCTTTAGACGTTCAGGCTCTTGAGCAGCAAGGTCGTGGAGCTCGCTTCGGTCCGCTTCGATATCGTAGAGCTCCCAAACAACATCGTCCTGACCAGCCTTGCCTTTTGCAACTAACTTCCATTTGCCGGCGCGGACGGCCCGATTGCCCTCATGCTCCCAATAGAGGGCTTCCCGCTTGATGGCTTTATTCTCAAAAACGGGGACAAGGCTCTTTCCTTCCATCGGCTTTATCTTCTCGCCTTTGTAACGGTCGGGATATCTTGCCCCGGAGACATCGACACAGGTAGCCATCAGGTCGATGAGGTGGCCGGGCTGATGGCGAAGCTCGTTCTTCGCTCTGATGCCGGCCGGCCAATGGGCTATCAGCGGAGTGGAGATACCGCCCTCATGGACCCAGTGCTTGTATTCGCGGAACGGCGTGTTGGAGACATTGGCCCAGTTCTTTCCGTATCCGATATAGGTGTCGGCGGGCCCCGGCATAACGTGGCCCCGCCGTACGGGCCATCCGTCCCGGGTCTGTTGGGGGACAGAGCCGAAATAGTGCTGGACGTCAGGGGCGAGCGGGGGAAGGGTCGGTTTCGACACACGCGGATTGGGCTTGTCACCACGGCCTCCACTTTCTGCGCAGCCGCCGTTGTCCTGCAGGAAAAAGACGAGCGTATTATCAAAAATGCCCTTGTCCTTCAGGGCCTCGACGATGCGGCTGATTCCCTGGTCAATTGAGTCTATCATTGCCGCATAGACCTCCATGCAAACGGCCTCCCACTTTTTGTCCTTAATGTCACCCCAGGATGCCGGTGGAGGTGACAGCTCGGCCTCGGGCTTGATGACACCCAATTCTTTCATCTTTTCGAAGCGAGCCTTCCGGACAGGCTCGTAGCCGGCGTCATACTTGCCTTTGTACTTTGCGATATCACGGGGCCTGGCGTGCATGGGCCAATGGGCGGCTGTATAGGCGACATACATGAAGAAAGGCCTGCTCCGGTCGTGCCGGCGAATGAAGCGGGCCGCATTGTCAGAGATGGCATCGGTATAGTAGTATGGTTCGTCGGGCTGATATTCCCGGTCGGAGGGCGGAGTAATCAGCGTATTATCCCGGACCAGGGTTGAGGGGTCCCAGAAGCTGCCGGCGCCGTGAATCGTGCCGTAGAAGCGCTCGAAGCCTCGCTGGAGCGGCCAATTGTATTTGTCCTGCGGCGCTTCGGGGCGGGTCTTTTTGGTAACGTGCCACTTGCCGCAGGCATATGTGGAATAGCCTGCCGTCTTGAGGACTTCTGCAATGGTAACGCAGTTTCGGTTGAGGTCACCCCGGTAGCCGTCCTGCCCGCGGTCGGCCATCATGTGTCCGACGCCCGCCTGGTGAGGGTAGAGGCCCGTGAGTAAGCTGGCGCGGGTTGGGCAGCATCGCGCCGTGTTGTAGAACCGAGTGAATCTCAATCCGCCGGCAGCGAGTGCGTCGAGGGTTGGCGTGCTTATCTCACTGCCGTAACAGCCTATATCGGAATAGCCCATATCGTCCGACATAATGATGATAATATTGGGGCGTTGGGGTTTTTTCCCGCCGAACCAGCCGGCCGCCCAGGATGCGGCTGGCGGGGCCGCTACC
>CAZLIO010000323.1:0-4973 GCA_964559025.1 uncultured Pirellulales bacterium
TGAGGAGCGAGCTAAAGTGAGCAAAAGTGCCTAAAGTGAACTAAAGTGCCTAAAGTGAACTAAAGTGACTAAAGTGAACTAAAGCTGGATGCTTTCAGTACTCAAAGCTATTTTGTACTGCATTTTCTTCGTAAAAGGAAACCCTGTAAACCAAGCAGCAAAAGCGTGTTCGGTTCATGTAAACAATATATTTCAATAACTTGGTTCTCGATTATACCACTTGAGCCAGCACTGCAAGTCCTCTCTCGCTGGAGGAACTGTTTTTCGTGTTATCGTAATCCAGTAATACTCATCAATAAGTTTCGGTATGGTGATGTAGGCAGGCTTATTTAATTTTCGGGGCAATTCCGCCAGTTCAAAACCATGTTTTTCACAGTCTTTTCTGAGGTCAAGAACGACGTGTTTTGCGTGTTTTAGGTAGCTTTTGTATAAGGCTCTACCAGAACCGTCGATTGAATTTCGCTGAATGAGTTTGTCCTTAATAGCATTATCCCATAGAGGAAGGGCTTTGGGTCTTAAAAAAAATAGTATCTTCGCAGCAGTCGTGGGGCCAAACGAAATTGAGCGTAACTCCCCATTTTTTTTAGTGGCGTATTTTACCTTACATTGCAAAAGTTCTTCATATGCCGCAGCTGCCAAATCAAAATCGTTCTGTTTCAGTTTATACAGATTCTTATTCTTGCCGAACAGTCTCTCAGCCCACTTCTTATGCCATATTTTTAGTTTCCTACCAGCTTTTTCGTGAGATACTTCCGGGCGCCGACAACCCCAATGACGGTTCAAAAGCTTGATGAAAGTAACACAATCCTCGTCTTTGTTGAGATCAAGACTTTTGGCTGCTTTCAGAAAATTCGCATATTCACCATTATCGAATATGTAGCACGCAAATGCTAATTCACCAAGTGTCATAACGTATCTCCTTGCCTTTTTTTTCTCAACACCATAGCAATATTTTAACAATTAGCTGGTCAAATTCCATCGAAAGTAGTCATTAATTTTTTCGAGCACTTTTTCAAATAACTGTTCGTTTAGCGATTTCTTGGAAATATGTGTGCCAAGCACCATATACTTTCTCTTTTTTAATTCTTCGCTCAAAGCAAATTCAAGAGCAGCAACTGTATCACGAACAGGAGTATGCTTTTCCCACGAGCTTTGCTCGGGAAAGATAGGGCCGATGGCAAACATCTGGAATTTACAATCCGAAGGTTTAATGCCCTTCTCAAGTAGACGCTTTGCCATTGTATTTCCTTTTGCATTTTCGCGTGAGTCAAGAAGTTGTCCTATCCGATTAAAGGGTGACGCTGCATTCGGAGAAGAACTGTCTCCAGTACGACCAACATACAGACACTTCCCTTTTGGTGTAGATATCTTCCAAACATAAAGCCAGAAGCCACGTTTCAATATTTGTCCATCAAAGGACATTATATAAACTTCAAGCTCAGATTTGCTTTCCATCTTTACACTCTTCTCAAAAAAATATTATTGTTTTCTTCTCAACATAAAACCACCCAAAGCAAACAGTAAGAGCTTGCTGGCTTACGCTGGCAAGCCTTCGATTTCGTCACATCGGATGCTTTCTCTCTCTCCATCCTCTCGTGTAATCTCAATCCGACATCGAAGTGTTCCATCGGCCCGCGGTTTCCGCCAACACTGTACTTGGTCGATTTCAGTCAAATCAACACTAAGCTCAGTTAAGTCGGAGTGAATATCTGATGTCAGACTTGGCCTATGGAGGACTATATTAAGATCGACACCTGCGGTCGTCCTAAGGTGCATTTCAGTTTCAGAGACAGTCCCTCCATATCCATGAACGATTTTTAAGGTGAGTTCTGTTGGATTGAAGAATTCCCAATATGTTCTCTTTGCCATTGTTATTCCTTTCATATTTGAATTCTTTACAAAACCGCCATCACCGTATTTGATTCCGGGCCTTCGCCGGATTTGTTGATTGTTATAACACCAGCGATGATTTTAGCAAACAAGAGACAACAGTCTTTTAACCTGATGATGTCACTGTTGTTGATGTTAGCTTTATTGTTGTGCAAATAAATTTCCCCCAGACTATTTGTATCCAGGTGTACCGCTTTGTTGAAGTTCTTGTATAGTTCAGGCGATACCTTTTTCCCAAAATCTTCAGGCAGATATTTCAGTAATTGTACATATTCTGGCATTTCTTTAACGCCTAAATTGCCTTTTTCCTCTCTAAGTTTTTTTAGCTGGGCATCAATTTTGTTATTCCGGGGATGAACAGACTTCAGTTCTTCCAATACCTTGATATTTTGTGCACAAGTGCTTTTCTCCCAGCGACGAATCTTCTCGTCAACCGTTTTACTATTCTGTTCTTTATCCGTATCATCAGGACATTGCAGGCACCACATTAATTTGACGGTAAGTTCACACAAACACCTCAATAAAGCCATTGCCGGAAACACATGGTTTTTGTTTAATAATATCAATATAGCATTACAATAGCATTCAGCGCCGTCTAAAACAATGATACACATCGCATTTTCTCGATTTTCTGTATTTTCGGTTTTTATCAAGGCACGAGTTTTAGCAAACATCGATAGCAGTTTTGCTTTTTCTTTACTCGACATGAGTTCTCCTTCATGCGCAATTAACCGTAAGCTTACGTCAAGCTTTCTCATAATACCGCCATCACCGTATTGCTCGGCTGACCTTCGCCAGCCTTGTTTACGGCTATGATGCGGTATCCGAGTTCTTTTCCCTTCGGCTGTTCAACTAATTGTGGCTATTTAGTATCTGTTGCGGAAAACCGGTTTCACTCTGTCAACCCTGCGAAAGCAGGGGTCTATAGCTAAAAAACTGGATTCCCGCTTCCGCGGGAATGACAAATACTGTTTCCGCAACAGGAACTATTTAGCGTTTGAAGATGCGCAGGCCGACCATCTTTTCGCTTATTATTGAGTTATCGGTTCACCTAAAGCATTCAGAGGCTCTTCGATAGTCAGTTTATCTCCCAAAGTAGCAGCTAAGTCGGGCAAATCATATACGGTCAATGCTCCCTGCACCGTGTTTACCAATTGATTTTTAGATCGGCCTGATTCGATTACGTTCGACCAGGACACCAGCCCTCGTACAAGCTTTATTGACCCGAAAATATCCGGCTCGAGCGCCGCAGCGTGCAGGGCCGGTACGCTGACGTGGCCGACCGCGACCAAATCAACGCGACCATCCTCTTGCTGTTGTAGAAACCGCGCGCATATCAGTATGTCTTCGGCACGCATTCCAACGTAGGAGCGCCC
Source organism: uncultured Pirellulales bacterium (assembly GCA_964559025.1). Classification (GTDB taxonomy): domain Bacteria; phylum Planctomycetota; class Phycisphaerae; order Sedimentisphaerales; family Anaerobacaceae; genus NIOZ-UU13. The sequence goes on from CAZLIO010000323.1 coordinate 3,267, forward strand.
TAATAGATAGGCCGTATAAACATTCTTCCAATCAAACCCAGTCGCCTCTCCAAGTTTATTCTGACCAGTCTGCTGGGTCTCACCCGTGCCGCGCAGGTCCACAGCTAACACCGACCGACCGGCTTTGACCAGCTTTTCGATTGCCCCGCCCGTCCCGGTATCTTTATCTTTGCCATTTTCGTGTACATACAAAACCATTCCCTCAGACCGTGTTTGCTTGGGCAAAAACATCAAAGCGGGCAGGTATATACCATCTTCGGATTTGATAATGAGTTTCTCAATCTTATAGTCGGGCCAATCTTCAATGCCTATCCTTTCGAACTTGGGTTCTGGTAGTTCTGTTAATTTTCGGATACCGGCAATGTTACCTGCCTGATTAAGCAATGCCCTTCGAGATTGTGTTTTCCAATGTTTCTTACGTTGTTTGGCCAGTTTCTTTTCATAATCCCGGTTCAAATCATAAGTTGACCGTGCCCCTTCCAGCTCCATTACCTGACCTTTCGGTGTGCATTTAATTTCTTCCTCACTGAGCAGCTCAATGGCCGGCTCGGTTATCGGCTCATCTTTTTTAAGTAACCATCGTGACATCCATCTGGCTATGCTTTGTCGCTGAATCTGGTTGTAATTATGAGATGCATCGTTTTCCAATAGTTCGATGCGTTCTGCAAATTCCATGCGCGAGTATAAGCGCTTGGCATAGCGGAAAGATTCCCAGGTCCCCCCGATATCGAAAAAGTCTTTCGTGGCAGCGCAGATGATAATCGGTGTTGGCGCACGCATCATAAGATAATCTGCATGGTCCATCCCAAAAGCAAGCTGGCCGAAAATGTTTTGCTCTGCATCCTGTGGTCCAATGGTTGATAGAAGGCGCTCGAAACTCGTAATGTAACAGCTCGGGGCCGCCGCAATGACACGGTCGTCAAGTGACATAATGTACGAGGTCTGCGTCCCCCCGCCGCTGTTACCCGTGCAGCCGATACGGCTTGGGTCCACCTCCGGACGCGATTGGAGATAGTCTATGCAGCGCATGCCGTCCCATATCTCAAACCGAGCTGTGTTACGGCCAAGCAAAATACTGCCGACTCCGAGCATGGTGTGGGCCGTTGTTCCCTGGAGCCCAGGCAACTGAGAAGGCATTTGGCTGCGCTCACCCTGGTCGATAGGGTCGAAGACCAGAGCCGCCATGCCGTTAAGGGCCAGCAGCGCCCCCATAGTCTGATAGGACTCATACGCCTTGCCGTTGCGGCTGTGGCCGCAGGGCACAAGAACACCGGGATATGGCGGTTTGTGCTTCGCAGAATCGGGTAAAAACAACACTGCGCTAACATCGTGCTTCGGCTGGCTCTCGAAGATGACTTTTTCTACTTTATAGCCCTTGCGTTGAACTACGCCTGTGACGCGAGGATTCAGAGGTGTTCGCCGCGGCAAGTCACCGATAGATTCGAGAAATTTACTGCGAAGGCGCTTCTGGTACTCGGCTATCTGTTCCGGCGTCGTTCGCTGCTCATACTCGGCCTTCCATTTCTCGAACCGCTCCTGGGCCTGACCACGCAGGTAATGATTCATCATATCACCTGCCTTAACGCCATTGATGGCCCCGGACAAAACCCGAAGATTTTCATCCGCCAACGTTATGACGTTAACCACTAAAGAAAGACACACAACCGCGACAAATGTTTTTTGTCGATTCATAATTCGCCTCCTGTT
>CAZLIO010000324.1:0-4967 GCA_964559025.1 uncultured Pirellulales bacterium
CATGATTGCCATCAAGGTGCTTTTGGCCATGTAGTCACCGTTGTTGATCACCTTTCCGGCGCGCAATGCAGCAAGAAACGCATCTTGTTCGAGCTGATGGCTGTTGATGCGTCCACGGCGCGCAGCCTGCCAGGGATTCTCGCCGGTAATCGTGCCTGCCTGCAGGTCGGCGATCCCCCTGGTGCCCATCACGAAGGTCTGTGATTCGTTGGTACAACCACGTTGGTGACGCGTGGTTGTGAATACTCGCACGTCATCCGGATATTCAAACACCGAGCTGAAATGGTCGAAGATATGGCCGTGGTCCGGGCTTGTGCGTGCCTGGCGCCCGCCCGTGCTGTAACAGCGGACCGGGGGCTGATCTTTCATAATCCAAGCCATGCGGTCCAGCTGATGCACGAATTGCTCCACATTGAAGTCACCCGAGAGCCACGTGAAGTAGTACCAGTTGCGCATCTGGTATTGCATGTCGGTCATCCCGGGTTCGCGCGGACGGACCCAGACACCGCTACCGTAGCGGGCCGCGTGCAGGGCGACAATCTTACCGACCGCGCCGTCCTGGATGCGTCGAACGATTTCCTGCGACACGGGTGAATACCGGCCATTGAGCCCCGAAACGACGCACAAGTTCTTCTCTTTGGCCAACTCTGTGGTCTTGAGTACAGAGCGCACTCCCGGTGCATCCACGGCCACCGGCTTCTCAGCAAAAACGTGCTTGCCGGCCTCAATGCAAGCCTTGAGGTGCATGGGGCGGAAATGGGGCGGTGTGGTCAGCAGCACCACGTCTACGTCGGAGGCGATGACCCGCTGATAGCCGTCGAATCCGGTGAATTGATGGTCGGAGTCCACCAGCACACGATCTCTGATATTCTCCTGCTGCTTCATGCTCCTTAGGCTTGTTTGCAGCTGATCGTGAAAAGCATCGCTCATGGCAACAAGTCTTGCGCCACGGTCGGCGTTTAGTACCTGTGTCGCTGCGCCGGTGCCGCGTCCGCCGCAACCGACCAGACCCACACGGATCGCATCGCTGCCTGCCACATTTGCGCTGTGCGCAATGGACAATCCAGTGACAAGGCTGCCGGCCACTGCGGTCGTGGAACGCTTCAAAAACGCACGACGTGACGTTGAGATCGTTGCCTCCCGGGCACCTGCTGTAGTTGAGCTCTTCATGTCTTACCTCCTTTTTAACTTAGTTTGTTTCGAAACGAATCGTCAGAATACGTATCAGTATAATCACAATCCGAGAAATCTCAAGTTTTTTCGTAATGAATGTTCAGTGGTGGATCTTAGACAATTTCGTTCCCAATCATCTTTCCAGCCAGCTCATTTAGATATTCCTCGATCGCTGTATATCCGGAAGGCATTTTCCGATTGGCGTCATTTCTCGTCTTATCAAGCCCGTGGTTCGTTTCCCACTTATCCGGCATCCCGTCATTATCCGAATCCCGCGGAGCCTTTCCCGGCTTTAGACCTTCCATAAGATTTTTCTGGTCCTTACGTCCCCACGAACCGGTGCCTATTATGACGTCATTGATGAGGCGTTTAGTCACGGCGTCCCGTGGGAAACAGCCGCTTTGGGCCAATACCAGCCGATAAGCCTGCTTCGGGCCGCAGGTTTTAACTGGTGCCATGTCAGACTCATTGTTTTGTCGTACGCCTTTGTTTTTATAATAACTCAGCCCGTATAGCTTGTCTGCTTCAGCCCAGGGATTCTGTATTATTCCGACACCTTCGATGTAATTATCACGGAGGTAATAGGGCGTTTTGCCAGAGAAGCAGAATGGAAATATCTTCGGGTCACTTGGTCCGCGTTTGTAATAGTTTCCGACAATGGAGAAGGGAGGTTTAGGAGGGTGACCTTCGTGACTGAAACCATCGCGAAAGTTATAGACTACATTGTTGCGAAAATCCGCCGGGCCGGTCGCTATGGCGGGATTACGCCTGCTCTGATGAATAAAAAGATTGTGGTGAATCGATATCCTGCTGCTGCCAGGTCCTGCAATAAGACCATAATTGTGGGGCCCTTTGGCATGACCTTTTGTGGCTGATTCCTCTATCGTGCACCACTGAATTGTGACGTTAGTTGCGTGACTGTAGATGTCGATGGTCTCGTCCTCAGCCCAGGAGCAGGAAATATGATCGAGCACCGCCTTGTTAACGACCGAGAACCGGATGGCATCGAGCTGAGCGCCTCGGCCTGCATCGGGACGAACACGGAGAAAACGGGCAACGACATCGTGAACGCGGTCCTTTTTGGCTGATGTACTTAGCATGCCCCGTATCGTAATGCCGGCGCCCGGAGCACTCTGTCCGGCTATAGTGATATATGGTTCAGTGATAACTACATCGCCGGTGATGACACCTGAAACATCAAATACAACGATCCTCGGCTCCGGCATTTCACATGCGGATTGAAGACTTCCCGGCCCGGATGAATTCAGGTTGGTGACCTTGATGACTCTGCCTCCTCGCCCGCCGAGGGTATCGCTGCCGAAGCCTTCGGCACAGGGGAAGGCCGGCAAGGCACCGGCCGAGGATGAGATTATCAAGACTAAAAGAGGCGATAAGATTTCTGGAAAAAATTGACTGGAAAAGTCTACACATTTTTTGCTTTTACGTGATATTCTGAATATACGCTTAACGGTTAGAATCCTTTGCCAAAAAATTTCCATATAAGTGTCCACACTATTCTGTTTGTAATGCGTGTCGGAAATATTATATCCGACATTTCCCGGATAACCTCTTAAATAATATAACTTCCTAATTACAATGTCGATACCGGCAAGAAGTATTATTTTACAAAGAGAACGCTCGATCTGGCAATAGACCGTCAATGCCATCTTCCGGGACCAGAACGACAGAGACAACCAGAGTACAAAGAACTCGAGCAGAGGACACCTGTGATGAGCTCAAAGTCAAATAATAAAATCTCTGTTGCCACAAATATTTTTTGAGGCATCCTGTTACTACATATCAGCCAACGTTTACATCTTTTTCGATTCTTGTAAAAATTTGCTCATATAAGACTTATGAAACGGACATTTTTTCATATTTGCAGATTTGATATGTTATAATATCTTGTGTCGTTATAAAGCTTATCGGCTGTTAAAAGCGGTGCTTTATGGTTTGATGGTCTGAACAAGGAGGAATGCTGTTCATATGAGATATTCGCGGACTCTTGCTTTTCTTGTTGTATTCAATCTCACCCTCAGCCTTTCTACAATGGTCCGGGCACAGGAGCTAATCCGGATAAACGAGCTCATGGCCGTGAACGATAACGGCCTTGATGACGAGGACCGGGATGAAGTGGACTGGATCGAGATCTACAATGCCGGAATAAACTCGGTTGACTTGGAGGGGTGGTATCTAACGGATGACATCAACAACCTGACGCAGTGGGCGTTTCCGGAGGTGACGCTCGCGCCCGATGCTTACCTGGTTGTCTTTGCCTCGGGAAAAAACCGGAGAGATCCCCTGGCATTGTTGCACACCAATTTTAAGCTAAAAGGGAGTGGCGAGTATCTGGGATTAGTCCGTCCGGACGGTGAGACCGTGGTTTCGGAGTTCTTTCCGTGGTATCCGAAACAGGCCCCTGATGTTTCTTACGGCCCCACTACGGAAATAATGCTCTTAATGTCCGGGGCTCCGGCCAAGGCCCTGGTGCCCCGTAGCTATGCCCTGGAACCGAACCCACGGCGTTCGGAGACGCTGCGTCCCTGGACGCAAGAAGACTCGGATGATTCATCCTGGCAGACAGGCACCACCGGTGTCGGTTATGATTACCCGGGACTGGTTGGTTTGGATGTCTCGGCGATGCGAAACGTCAATACCACGGTGTATATTCGCGTGCCCTTCGTGGTGGAGGACCCCTCGGCGTTCCGAGCCTTGACCTTGCGTATGCGTTTTGACGATGGGATGATTGCCTATATCAACGGGCGGGAGGTGGCACGGAACAATGCTCCGGGCCCGGGCTCAGAGAGCTGGAACTCCAGTGCATCAACCAATCGTTCCGACAGCATCGCTGTTCAATCGGTTGATTTTGCTATCCCGCAACTCGACTTTCTCCATGCGGGTACCAACCTGCTGGCCGTGCAGGGGCTGAACTATCAGACGAATGACTCGGACCTGCTGGTCGTTCCCGAGCTGCTCGCCACGCTTGCTATAGCAGACGAATCGTCATGTCAGTATTTCCCGGTACCGACGCCCGGAAAGCCGAACAGCATCGGTATCGATATTTTGGGGCCGATCATTTCCGATACGGACCACGATCCGCGCATACCCACCGAAAACGATGACCTGCAGATCACGGCCCGAATCGAGCCATCTTTCGATCCCATTGATACTGTAATGTTGCACTATCGTGCGATGTTTATTCGCGAAGTGAGCATACCGTTACTGGATGATGGTACGGGCGGCGACGGCGAAAGCGGGGACGGGCTCTACGGCGCGCAAATTCCGGCTTACAGGTTTAAAGCGGGACAGATGGTCCGCTGGTACATTACAGCCACAGACATAACCGGACGCGAATCACGGTTTCCGGCCCACATCGACCTGCTGAATTCCCCGCAGTATTGCGGGACCGTGGTGGATGACCCGAGCCTGACTAATCCGCTGCCGGTGCTGCATTGGTTTATCGGGGAGCCACAAGCCGCCAACACCGATGCCGGAACCCGCTGCGCGCTCTTTTACGATGGTGAGTTTTACGATAATGTGTGGATCAATATTCATGGTCAATCCAGTCGTGGTTTTCCGAAAAAGAGCTACGACATCGATTTCCATCCTGGTCATAACTTCAAATGGGCCCCGGGACAACCGCGTGCCGATGACATCAACCTGATGACGACCTATCCGGACAAGGCGCACATGCGCAACATACTGGCCTATGAGACATATCGGGATGCGGATTGTCCCTACCACTGGGTTTTTCCGGTACGGGTCCAACAAAACGGGGCCTTTTGGGGCACGGC
>CAZLIO010000325.1:0-4963 GCA_964559025.1 uncultured Pirellulales bacterium
CCTCAATTTTGCATAACTCTATAGACAAACTACAAGAATTGCGCCCGCTGGATGACCTCAAAGCCACAGATGCCCGCCCATTCGACGGAGTTTACCCTGAGCGCAGCCGAATGGGCTCAGGGCAGGATCTGCGCAGGCACAAGCTTCACTAACATTATTTATACCAAATCAGCTAATTTCCCGTCAAGGAAAATCCCTTGATTATGAAGATTATGACAAAAGAGGAAAGGACAAGGGGATATTGATTATCAACTTTCTCCATTGCCGAAGTTTCTTTCACCAGTCCCACCAGCCAATCAGGTCCGGTGCGCGCGTTGACGAGCCAATCTGTATGTTGTAAAATCCGGCTTCAGACGGAATAAACTTGGCCGACAGTCATGCGGTTACTGCAGCTCAGGAAAGTCACGCCGTGTTAAATTGAGAATGTCACCGAGCGTTGGGGCATAGGGCATGAGGCGCAAGCGGTAGTGATAGGACTTGGCCGGCAGGGTGTATTCAGGGTGCGTTCGCGCACCCCAGCTGTCGTCGCCGCCGACGCCCATCTGCTTATAGTCAAGATTGACGGTTATAGTGTCGCCCTGAGGTGGTTCGTGAATATGTTTGGCTTTTTCGAGGTCCTGCATCGTGAAGGGCCAGGCACTGACGTCGATTGTGGGCATGCCGACGGCGACGAGGCCAACACCTTCGCGGTCGGTCAGGGCCATCCACCGGACATCTGATTTATTACCGTTTTCCTGAGGCCGGACGTAGCGGTGAACGTGCTCGTTGACGTGGCCGGAATAAAAGCCGAAGGCGGCGCCGGTTTTTCTATCCCAGTAGGTTTCATGTGGTCCGCGGCCGAGCCAGGTTAAATTGTTGAATCGGCCGGGTACGGCCATCTGCATGCCAAACCGTGGCAGGTCGGGCAGGTTATCACCTGCCGGGGTGAAGGTTGAATCGATAATAATATCACCATTACCATAAACGGTATAGATAGTCTTATAGGTGGAATTTGTTCCAACGGGGATAGCTGCTTCAGTAGTGACGCGAACAATCTGGGGCTTGACCTGTTTGGCATTTACAGTATTAATGGTCCGATTGGGTCCGGCATTGCGCCAGACACCGAGCCGTTTGGGCATGCCGTTTCCTTCGTCATTGTCGATGGGCACACGCCAAAAGTTGGGGACCAGGGCCGAGGCGATGAGCTGTTGTCCATTGAAGTCGAAAGATTCGAGTGCGCCGGAATCTTTTCCAAACATAAGTTCAAAGTCACTGCCGGAGACGATGATTTTTTGCGAGTCTTGTTTCAGGGTAAGCGACGGTATCGTATTCGGGTCGACAACCGGTGTTGGCGGGACGTCAAAGGGAATCTTAAACTGATCCCAGGCAAGGATGTGTCCTTTCTTGGCCCAGGAAGTGTCGGCAGCAAGGGCAAAGACTATTTTAATCCAGTATTCGGCACCGGGTTGGAAGTCTGGCTTTTTGAAGTCGAGCTGAATGTTTCGTTGAGCTCCCGCAGGGAGAGATAGTTTCGGTAAAGTACCCTTGTTGATTACACGGCCGTCGGCGATCAGTTCACATCTGATATCAGCAAAATCAAGGTTTAAGAAATCATATTCGTTGAGGATGCGGAACTTTCCGGCCAAAATATCGACGGGTAAAACATGGAAGCGCTGGTAAACCTTCTTGACTTCATAGAGGGAGGGATTGGGTTTTCGGTCGGGCTGGACCAGGCCGTTGCAGCAGAAATTTCCGTCGTTGGGTTTGTCGCCGAAGTCACCACCGTAGGCCCAGAAATATTTTCCGTCGGTGCTCTTTTTGCGCAGGCCCTGGTCGGCCCAGTCCCAGATAAACCCGCCGATGAGGCGTTTGTGGGAACGGATGGCGTCCCAGTATTCCTTAAGGTTGCCGACGGAATTGCCCATAGCATGGGCGTACTCGCAGAGGACCATCGGTCTATTATCATTTGGGTCGGTAGCCAGCCGAATGATTTGGGGAATTCTCGCATACATTCGGCTAATCATATCAACGTAAGGGTAGTCAACAGGATCCCCAGCTGCCCCTTCGTAGTGAATCGGGCGAGTCGGGTCGTATTCTTTAATCCACGCCGACATCGCAGCATGGTTCGGACCGCAGCCCGATTCATTGCCGAGTGACCAAAAAATGACAGATGGATGATTCTTATCACGCTCAACCATACGGATTGCCCGCTCCATAAAAGCACCATGCCAGCCGGCGACGTTTGAGAAGTAGCCTTTCAGGCCATGCGATTCAAGGTTGGCTTCGTCGATCAGATAAATCCCGTACTGGTCGCAAAGGTCGTACCAGGTGGGGTCGTCAGGATAATGTGATGTGCGCACAGCGTTAATATTATGCTGTTTAAGCAGCTTGATATCCTGTATCATCCGGATGACGGGGATGGCCCGGCCGTGGTCCGGGTCGTGCTCATGACGGTTCACACCGAAAAGCTTAATCGCTCGGCCATTGATTAATAATTGACCGTCTTTTATCTCTACCTTTCGAAAGCCCACTCGGCAGCTTTCGGCCTCAATAGTCTTGCCTTTGGCATCCTTGAGAGTCAGGACCAGTGTGTAGAGGTTCGGAAACTCAGTAGACCACTTCTTAGGGTTGCTGACCTTATGTTCTAAAAGTGCAAACTTCACATTGTCTCTTTGCGGGTATTTCTCGTCGATGATGGAAGAGATAGTTCTGGATAGTGGTTGGCCCAGCACAGGTTCTGTTTCTGGGTCATAGAGTTGAGCTTCAATAGTCCATCCCTCGAGACTCTGGTCGGTAAAATTGGTAATCTTCGGACGAATCATCAAAGTTGCATCAATGTAGCTCTCGTCGAGGTCGGTCCGGACGAAAAAGTCACGGATGTGCACTTGTGGCGTAGCGAATAGATAGACATTTCGATATATGCCGCTGAGCCGCCACATGTCCTGGTCTTCAAGATAGCTGCCGTCCGACCAGCGATAGACTTCGACGGCAAGTATGTTTTCACCGGACTTGAGGTATTGAGTGATGTTGAATTCAGCCGGCGTCATGCTGTCCTGGCTAAAGCCGACCTTTTGACCGTTGACCCATAGATAGAAGGCGCTTTTGACACCGTCGAAGTGAAGGAAAATCTGCCGCCCTTTCCACTCGTCGGAGATTGTGAATCCTCTTCCGTAGGAACCGACGGGATTGTAATCATGAGGGATATAGGGCGGATTAGGCGGAAATGGATACGGGACATTAAGATAAATAGGAATTCCATAGCCGTGCATTTGCCAGTTGGAAGGCACGGGGATTTGATCCCAGGTGCTAACGTCGTAACTGGATTCGTAAAAATTTAGTGGCCTATCTGCCGGCTTGCTGACCCAGTGGAACTTCCAATTTCCATTTAGCGATTTATAGAACCCCGAAGCCTTGCGGTCAGCTTTGATGGCCGTTTCGATATCGGAGTATGGGACGAGGGTACAGTGGCCGGGTTCTTTGTTAATGCCCACAACGTCGGGATTTTCCCAGTCGGGCTTCGTCCAGTCGGGCTTCGTCCAGTCGGTCTTCGTTAGGTCCGTCTCAGTTGTATGATTTTGAGGCTGATTGCATCCGACAAGGGACAGTAAGGATACAAAAATGAGCAGAGACAATGCTATACGCAAAAAACAGGTTCGGTTCAACATCGATACACTCCTTTCATTATCGAAACAGGTCATTCTATTAAAATAGGAAGTTTATTTTTATTTGAATGTTTTAGCAAGATTTTTTTGGGATATTCCGATTGTTGAAAAGCAGGGCTGCGGACAAAATCTTATCGCAGATTTTTCGCCACTTCTTCAAAGCCTGTTATCCTTTCAGGGCATATAGGCTACTCCCAGCACTGCACTTCACCGTTCTTCAGCGACACAAAGACTCTACCACGTGCTGCGCTCATGCCGTCAAAGACAGGCATTGCGTCCAGGTTCTGCTCTGACACAGTTCTACCATCTGCCGTGCTTACTACCCTGAGCATTACACCCTTCTCACCTTTGAACGATGCCAGCGATTCTTCTTCATTCGAATAGGCAAGAATTTCGACCTCTTTTTTGCGAAGATCCGGAGGTCCGGCGACAACAAGCTTGTCACTGGTCAGGACCATGGCCCGTACAATCAGGCTTTGCTCATCAGCCCAGAATGGCTCGGGTTTCGATGGCCTCCTCACGGCGGGTTGCGGATCCTTCTGCCCCTTCTTTCTCCTTGCCTTTGGCAAGCCCGTAATCATCAGGACTTTTTTTACTCCATAGAGGTGATAATCATCAGCTTTGTGACCGGTAGCGCCCGAGGCAATCCTTACCCTTCCATAACCATAGGCACTCTCATCATCAAACGTCATTATGCGCCCAAAGGTTGTCTCGTTACCTGACGCCCATGCGCCCCAACCAGCCCTGACGTTCGTTCCAAGAAGCCAGTACGAGCGAACAAACCACTCTTCCCCCAGAAAACCGTGTACACCAAAAAGATGTGGCACATCTTTGGCGCCTTTCTGCAGGGAGCCATCAAGCCGCTCCTGCTTCATGAACACGTTTTCACCGTCACCGGAAAGGATATCTGTATTCACACCGTCCATGTCAAATCCGCCTTCCGGTCCCAGTTGTGCACCGGTCTCTGGATCAAAATTGTAGAGTACATTCTTATTCAAAACATTACCTGTTGTAGGATCCAGCTTGTAGAAGGTGATTCCATCATCCAGGTAGGTATTGCGCCCTGCCGAAGTGTAAACGGCATCGTTCTGGATCAGAACCGAACCATGAACCGGCCATACGGATTCCAGCTGACCGTAAGAGGATACCAGCCTGATTTCCGGTGCCGCCGGGAACTTCCATGCCAGGACGCCGTCCTTAGCGCGCAGGCTGTAGACACAGCCATCTGCCGAACCGAACAGCACCATTCCCTTGTAGATTGTAGGCGTGCTGTCTACACGACCATCAACTGTGAAACTCCACCTTTCTCTGCCGTTTGCTAC
>CAZLIO010000326.1:0-1778 GCA_964559025.1 uncultured Pirellulales bacterium
GTCAGCGGCGAGATCCGTGCCAGGACGCTGGGGGTGCTGATGACCACGCCCATCAACAGCTTTCAGATCGTTATGGGAAAATTGTTCAGCAAGCTACTGCAGCTAATTCTTCTGCTGGCGATAAGCTTGCCGCTCCTGGCCATTGTTCGCATCTTCGGGGGTGTACCCTGGGATTACATCATCTCCAGCTTTTGCATAACACTCACGGCTGTCATCTTTGTCGGCTCGCTTAGCTTGTTCTTTTCAATATTTAGCCGAAGGGCCTACGTTGTTATTATTGTAACTATCCTGACACTCGGTGTGCTCTTTGCCCTGCTGCCTTTTTCAGCAGGCATGCTCTGGAACGCAATAACCGGGGACTGGCCGGGAAGAGCTCTCACAGCAGCAATCTTTTATCACAATCCCTTCGGCGTCCTGTTTTTCAAAACCGAGATGATGATGTCTCCGCGTATGGGCGGCGGTATGCCTTTCTTCTCTTGGCCTTTGCACTGCGGTATAATGTTGGCTGCTTCGGCTGTTGTATTATCTGCCTCTGTGATTAATGTCCGCAAAGTGGCGCTGCGCCAAGCGACCGGACAGTCAGATAGTTCTTTTCGCAAACGCCGCTCTTATACAAATGCAGCTGTGGGGGCGAGCAATCAGCAGGACTTCGCTGCTGTTCCAAGACGCGTTAAAGGTCCTTCGGTTCTCTGGAAAGAGCTAAGATTTCCGATGTTTGGACGACATAAAGCCGCTACCTTTATTGGTAACTTTGTTTGTCTAAGCCTCCTGTTTACAACTTATTGGCTTTGCGCCGAAAAACACTTATTGGATGACGAAGAAACTCATATACTATATGCTGTAATTTTTCTTGGACTCGGGATATTGGTCACCGTTGTTCTTGCATCCACCTGCATCACTTCCGAAAAGGAGTCTCGTTCCTGGCCGTTGTTACTGGCAACGACTCTGGATGATAGGGATATCCTGTTCGGTAAATTCGTCGGCACCCTGTGGCGCTGTTTTCCCATCTGGCTCTTCTTATTCGGCCATACCATCATCTTTAGTCTGGCAGGCTTCGTCCATCCCATCGCTATCATCCAAATAGGTATTTTGGTGGCTTGGGTTGTGGTATTTCTTTCCGGCACCGGCCTTTATTTCAGCTCTTGCTATAAACACACCACAACCGCAGTTATAATGAATTTCGCTTTGGCTGCCGTAATCTGGGGCATATTGCCTTTACTAATGGTGATAGTTGTCGGGATCACCCGTGAGGGTCGTGACTTCTTAGAGGTCTACATGAATACGAATCCCTTCGTCCACACCACCGTGATTATGGAGGCTTCTGTCAACAAACCGGGCAGTTATCGTTGGTTAAGTTTCGGTCGTCAGGCTGTTTTGGATGGTGTGGAATCAACGGCTTGGATGTTAGTCTGCATGGTGGGTTATATGCTGTTGGGTTTTCTTTTTGCCTGGCGCGCTGAGTTCCGATTCCGACAAAATATCTTTTAATTGTTCTTGAGACGAAGATTATGGCCCATGTTCTACTGGAAAATGTCAGCAAGATTTTTGACGGCAAAGTTGCCGCCGTCTCCGATTTCAATTTGGATATTGCCGATGGCGAGTTTATGGTAATTGTCGGGCCGAGCGGCTGTGGTAAAACCACAACTTTGCGAATGATAGCCGGACTGGAAAAAACTACCGCAGGGAATATTTATATCGGAGATAACCTGGTTAACGAAGTCCCTCCGAAAGACCGCGATGTGGCTATGGTGTTCCAGAATTACGCTTTGTATCCGCAT
>CAZLIO010000326.1:1788-4962 GCA_964559025.1 uncultured Pirellulales bacterium
TATGACTGTCTATCAGAACATGGCATTCGCTCTCAAAATGCGAAATTTTCCTAATATAGAGACCAGGAAACGTGTGCAAGAGGTCGCCGTGCTGCTCGGCATCGAGCATTTATTGAATCGAAAACCCAGGGCCCTATCTGGGGGCCAGAGTCAGCGGGTTGCCGTCGGCAGAGCTATTGTACGCAATCCTAAGGCTTTCCTGTTTGATGAGCCTCTTAGCAACCTTGACGCCAAACAGCGGGTAACTACGCGGGTGGAGCTGAAGGCACTGCACAACAGGTTGCGGACTACTTCTGTTTACGTTACCCATGACCAGACGGAAGCTATGACCTTGGGCGATCGGATTTGTGTGATGCATAACGGTGTAAATCAACAGGTAGCCGACCCGGTGGGAGTATATGAGCGGCCGGTCAATAAATTTGTCGCTGGTTTTCTTGGTACGCCGGCTATGAACTTCTTTACGGGCTGCTTAAAATTTAAAAACGATACAGTTTCTTTCGTGATTGACAATGATACTATTATGTTACCGCAACGCTTTAGAACGGTGCTAAGTGATTATCACAATAAGGAAATGGTCCTGGGAGTGAGGCCGGAGAATTTCTCACACAATCAGTTTCATGGCCAGATTAATAATACTATCTCCGCAACTGTTAATGTAGTTGAGCCCATAGGAATCAGAGCAGATGTTTACATGACCAATCATGCCGGGAAGAAATTCGTTGCGGGTATTGGTCCTTACACTAAGCTCAAGGCAAACGATGCAGTGAAGATGTATATTGACCTGGAAAAGATTCACATCTTCGAGTCTGGAGAAACCGGCAAAAATATTACCATATCCGGCATTACATTAGCCTAACTGGACTAATGGTCTCAAAAACAAGTAGACAGACTGAGGATGCCGATGTGATGTTGCAGGTTGGGCCTAACTTGTTTCTGTAAAACGATCCCCGGCAGTCGCGGGTCGGGGTGGAGTCATGGCCGCCCGGGATGAGTGACGGAGCCATGGCCGAGCCTGGGGATTCGCCTATTCCTTTGCTCTGGGCTTACGGGGTAGCTCAACGACGGCGGTTTGCCGCTTCGAATCGTATAGAAGCAGGTTCGACACCCCCCTAATCCCCCTGGTGAGGGAAGATACGCACGCTTGGCTTGAGAGAGGAATCCTCCTGGCTCAGTGCATTTGTGTGGGCGGATTGAGGAATCCCTGATGCCGCAGCCAGGTGGCACACGCCTGCGTCCACGTGGAGCATGGATGGTCGCTCGGGCGGACGCCAAAGTCATGGGCGGCCGTCGCATAGATGTGCAGTTCCGCCGGGATGCTGGCTTTCTTCAGCGCAAGGTACATCAACACACTGTGCTCCGGCGGGCTGATGATATCGTCCCCACCGTGCGCGAGGAAGATCGGAGGCGTTCCGACCGGGATACGCAGGCCGGGAGCGATCTCATCTTTGTCCTTCACCTTCAGGTAGCCCGAATAGACTCCAATGGCGAAATCAGGCCGGCAACTGATTGTGTCCACGTCATCGATTAGCTCGTAAGTTCGCCGGTCGAAGCTCGTCGCCGTCGCAATAGCCAGATGGCCGCCGGCGGAGAAACCCACGATGCCGATTTGTTGCGGCTGGATGCCCCACTGGCTGGCTCTGCTCCGCAACAGGCTGACGGCCCGCTGCGCATCCTGGAGTGGGCGTCGGGCCGGCTCGCCCTGTGGCTCATCGGGCCGGCGCGGCACACGGTATTTGAGGATGATGCCGGTGACGCCAATAGAGTTCAACCAGGCGGCAGCTTCCTCACCTTCCAGTTGCCAGTAGAGGTCCCAGTAGCCGCCCCCGGGGCAGATCAGCACCGCAGTCCCGGTGTCCTTCTCCTTCGCCGGCCGATAGATTGTGAGGGTCGGTTTGGTGACGTTGGTCACCAGCCTCGTTGGCTCGGTGACCTCGACCTGCTTGTGGTCCAGCTTCGGCGACATGCGAACCATTTCCTCGCCGATATTGCCGCTCTCTTCCGGAGCCCTGCCCGGCCAAACCTCGACGACCAGCGGCTTGTCAGCCCCAAACGTCGGCAAAGCCGCGCACATCGATATTACCAGAGAAACCATCAATGCGAATCGCATGATTGAACAATCCTCCTTTCTTTGCATTGCTCGAATCCTTCGGTGTTCGCTCTGTGCTATAACCGCAACCAGGTCATCGCGTTCTGCGAACGGATTTTTTCCTTGTCGGCCCCGCTCGCATCCAATACTTCCAGCTTCACCAATGCGGGGTCCGGATATTTGAAGGGCATTCCGGTCCCGAACATCACACGCTCGGCCCCCAGGTTCGTGATGAGCTGCCCAAGCTCGTTCGCCAGCACGGCACTCAAGCGGGACAGTTCTATGACATAATTGGGCGGCAGACCGTTGTCCTTCCGCCCGAGTGGGCACCTTGTGTAGCCGATGCCGTTCAGCAAGATAAAGCGTGCTTTGGGGTGAGCTTTCACCAACTCGACAATCTCCTCCAACGGCACGTCGGGGACGTTCAGCAGCCAGCTCCGCTGCCGGTTGTCCTCCACGCGGATGGGAATGGAGATGACTATGCCTCGCTCAGTCGCGGCGTTCACAAGCTCCCGGCAGCACGCGCTGGAGAGCTGATAGTTGTGCCACTTGGGATAGAGGCGCAGGCCCGCCATGCCGAACTCCTCATGGCAGATTTTCAGATCGTCCTGCCAACCGGCGTAGAACGGATTGATGACGGCAAATGGAATCAGCCGGTCACGATGACCACGGACCTCCTCCGCGACCTCCTCGTTGCCGGCCTGCGCGTTGCGGTAGGTGATGGCGCTGACGCTGGAGACGACCGCCTTGTCGATCCGTTTGGAGTCCATCAGCGCGAGCAGCGGGGCGGCTGTGTTGTGTCGCAGCCGGCGGAAGGCAAAATGGCCGAGATAAGCATTCACGTCGACGATCATGATTTCCGCCTCCGCAAGAGCCTCATCATGTTCCCGCTCAGGATCTTCTCCTTGTCCCGTGCGCTCAGGTTCGCCCCACAAATCTTGCCCACCCCTGCTGTCATTGACGAGTCACAGCCAAAGAGGAGCCGATCCACCCCTACCACTGCTGCGGCCAGCTCCACCGTGCCCTCATCCGTTACGCTGCCGCTGGTGTCGAGCACGAGGAGCAGGTGCACCGGCACGTCCTCCAGT
>CAZLIO010000327.1:0-4493 GCA_964559025.1 uncultured Pirellulales bacterium
GCCACTATGACGCCGGACAAACTCCATCCGAACGGCTGGATGCGCTCTTTGCCCAGCGAGCGACGATGCAACCCCGCCGGCCAGTGGAATCATTACCGCGTCGAGAGTCGCAACGGTACGGTTAGGCTTGCCGTCAACGGCAAGGTAGTGACTCGCGCTTTCCACGCTAATCCGCGTAAGGGATATATCTGCCTCGAATCCGAAGGCGGCCTGGTCCATTTTCGTAATATCCGTATTTGTGAGCTGCCCGGCACCGATCCGCCGGACGATGTAGTGGCACAGAATGACCGCGGCTTCCGCTGCCTGTATAACGGCCTGAACCTTCGCGGATTCAAACAGGTCCCCGGCAATAAGGGACACTGGACCGCAAAGGACTGGACTTTAGATTACGACGGTAAGAGCGAAGCGTCCGGAGAGAACAGGAACCTGTGGACAGAAGAGGAATTTGGAAACTTCGTTCTTATCGTTGACTGGCGTCTGCCGGACAAACCCAAAATTGAAAATGTACCCGTAATTTTGCCGAACGGCTCGGAGGCCACCGATGCGGACGGCAAAGAATTAACCGTCCCGGTGATGGACGCCGGTGACAGCGGCGTTTACCTGCGCGGTGTCTCGAAGAGCCAGCTCAATATCTGGAACTGGCCGGTCGGCTCAGGCGAAATATGGGGCTATCGTACTGATAAAAATATGCCGCCGGATGTGCGAAGGGGCGCAACGCCCATCCTCAACGCGGATAATCCGGTTGGCCAATGGAACCGCTTCGAGATTACTGCCATTGATGATAAGGTTACCGTCGTATTGAATGGAAAGACGGTAATCCGCGAGGCCCGCCTGCCGGGATTACCCGAGCGCGGCCCAATCGCCCTGCAGCATCACGGCGACCATATCCAGTTCGCCAATATTTACATAAAAGAACTCGACTAACAAAAAATGGTTAATGACAAACTAATCCTTACTTTAAATTTTAATGGAGAACTAATTATGAACAGGACTATTTTGCTGACAGTTGTTGTGGCTATGCTTCTAACATTACCTTTTGAGGCCAAAGCCGAGGAAAAGGTCTTTCGTCTTGGTATGATAGGCCTTGACACATCCCATGTTATCGCCTTTACTAAGCTCATAAACGATCCTGCCAAGAACTATGGCTGTAAGGTCGTCGTCGGCTATGCCGGTGGTTCGCCGGACATTCCTTCTTCCGCCGATAGAGTTGAGAACTTCACAAATCAGCTCCGTGACAAATACGGCGTGGAAATTGTTGATACCATTGAAGAGCTCTGCCGGAAGGTTGACGGGGTTCTATTGGAAAGCGTCGACGGCCGGCCTCATCTGGAGCAGGTAAGGCCCGTGATTGCAGCGAGGAAACCTGTCTTTATTGACAAGCCTATGGCTGGCAATCTGGCAGATGTGATTGAGATATTTCGGCTCGCCAAGGAAAACAATGTGCCGTGCTGGTCAAGCTCGTCGCTGCGCTATTCTCCCGCAATCGTGGAACTTAAAGAAAACAAAACCGCAGGCGAAGTGCTCGGCTGCGACACCTTCGGTCCGTGCAGTCTCGAAGAGCATCATCCCGACCTGTACTGGTACGGGGTGCATGGTGTCGAGATTCTGTTTACTATTATGGGCACCGGCTGTGAAAGTGTCAGGCGGGTGCAGACCAAAGACTATGAGTTTGTTGTGGGGCTCTGGAAAGGCGGGCGAATCGGCACCTTCAGAGGTCTGCGGGCAGGCAAGAGCGGCTACGGCGCAATGGTTTTCGGCACAAAGGGGATAGTTCAGGGCGGAAGATACGGCGGCTATGAGCCGTTGGTGGATGAAATCATTAAATTCTTCAAGACCGGCAACTTACCTGTACCGCCTGAAGAAACTATCGAAATCTTCGCCTTTATGTCCGCCGCTGATGAATCCAAGGCAAGAGGCGGGGCCGCCGTTTCTATCACAGAGGTCATCGAAAAAGCCAAAAAGCAATAGGTAATTGGTGAGTAGTGAGTAGTTAATTAGTATCTGTTGCAGAAAGCAAAAATCGACGATGTCACCCCTGCGAAAGCAGGGGTCCAGGGCGAAAAAGCTGGATTCCCGCCTACGCGGGAATGACAAATAATGTTTCCGTAATAGAAACTAATTATGAGATAAATCGGATTGCTAAGGAGAGAAATAATGACACACAGTTCCAGGAACATGGACAGGTTTTTCACAACTCCATTTAAATCAATGGTTATTTTACTGGTTGTATTATTTTTATGTTGCTGGTGTCAGGCTGAGCCGAAGGAACTTACAATCAGCAATACCGCGATTTCAGTTACGCTCAATACCGACGATGCGACCCTGTCGGTAACCGATAAGCGCACGGGACACACCTGGCGACAGCAGTCTCTGACCGATGGCAAAATAATCCAAAGTGCCAAAACCGGAGGCGGAATTGAAATGACCTGGCATCATTCCGGCCTGGATATGGATATCAAAACCAAACTGCTATTGGATAAAAACCTGCCTGAGTTTACACTCGCGCTCACATCAAAAGGCGAACTCAAGTGGTCTCTGCGGTTTCCGCATCCGTTCGTAACAGAACCCGGCACATATCTTGTTGTGCCAATGAACGAAGGGATTTCCTACCCTGTCGAGGACAAGACGATTAGTCCCAGGAGACTTGTCGCCTACGGCGGGCACGGTATTTGTATGCCATTCTGGGGCGTGACAGATGGGCAGCAGGGACACATGGCCATCATTGAAACGCCCGACGATGCTTCTATTGGTATCAAGCGAACAGATGAAAAGCTCTGCATCACGCCGGAGTGGGACTCGCAAAAAGGACAATTTGGTTATACCCGCCGGCTGCGTTATGTTTTTTTCGATAAAGGCGGACACGTTGCTATTTGCAAGCGGTATCGCTCTTACGCCCGAAAGGCTGGTTTATTAAAAACGTTGGAGCAGAAGCGCAAAGAAAACCCGGACGTGGATTTGCTAATCGGGGCTGTGAACGTTTGGTGCTGGGAAAAGAATGCTCTTGCCTTTGTTCGCGAGATGAAATCTCTTGGCATCGAGCGAATCCTGTGGAGCCATCGTGAGCAGCCGGATGTTATCAAATCAATGAACGAGATGGGCGGCATTCTCACGAGTCGCTACGATATTTACCAGGACCTGATGGACCCACAGGTTGTGGAACAACAACTTCGCGGGGTTCACCCCGACTGGACCCAGGCCGGCTGGCCGAAAGACATTATGTTAGATAAGAACGGCGACTGGCGCAAGGGCTGGCGGGTGAAGGGAAGGGACGGCCAAATGTATCCGTGCGGCGTGCTGTGCGACAAGCAGGCGCCAAAATACGCCCGGCAGCGCGTCCCCGCCGAATTAAAGACCCATCCCTATCGCTGTCGATTCATCGACACAACAACGGCCTCGCCCTGGCGTGAATGCTATCATCCCGACCATCCGATGACCCGCGGCGACAGCCGGCACTGGAAGATGGAGCTGCTGCGAGTTATTTGCGAAGATATGAAACTGGTAACCGGCAGTGAGACGGGGCATGATGCGGCTGTGCCGTATGTTCACTACTTCGAGGGTATGCTGAGTCTTGGCCCCTATCGAGTCCCGGAAGCGGGGCGAAATATGAGGAAAATCTGGGATGAGGTCCCCGAGCGGGTGGCCAAGTTTCAGGTGGGGCATAAGTACCGGCTGCCGCTCTGGGAGCTTGTTTATCACGACTGCGTCGTGGCACAATGGTACTGGGGCGACTACAATAATAAACTGCCTGCATTATGGGACAAGCGGGACCTTTTCAATATCCTCTACGGTACGCCGCCGATGTTCATGTTCACCCGCCAGGTATTCAACCAAAACAAAGACCGCTTTGCTCAAAGCTATAAGAATGTATGTCCCGTCGCTCGCGCGGTCGGCTATGCTGAGATGACCGACCATAGTTTTCTCACGGACGACAGAAACGTTCAGCAGACGAGCTTTGCGAACGGCACCACCATCACGGTCAACTTCGGCGACGAATCCTATAGTCTGCCCAACGGCGAAAAGCTCAAGCCAATGGGCCACCATCTAATAGTAGAAAAATGATATTCGCAGGGCCCCCGCAAGGCGGGAACGCAGCGAGCTTCACATAGAAGCCGGTCAGTTGTCGTATTTAAGGTCGCCTCCTTTTATGCGGCGGAGCTGTTTGAATCGTTTCGGCCGTTCGAAAGCTGGCACCTGAGCAACGGTCTTTTCGTAAATAGTTTTAAGGCGTTTGACAACGTCCGGGTGCTTCTTGCTTACGTCATTTTGCTCAGCAGGGTCGGCTTCAAGGTCGAAGAGCATTAAATTCTTTGGCCCGTCCCCGCCAACTACGCCCGGATAAGCACTGGGCCTCGCCTGTTCGTAGGGAGCGATAATAGTTACGCCGTCCGGCCCCCGCGGGTCCACCCAGTCTTCGCCGCGTTTTGGCAGCCCGCCCGGTGAGCGGACGTGAAGTTTCCATTTACCGCTGCGGATTGTTGCGAGATTCGGGCCTT
>CAZLIO010000327.1:4503-4930 GCA_964559025.1 uncultured Pirellulales bacterium
GTTATTTTTCAAGTTGATGTATCCGTCGCATACCAGTTTCCATTTGCCGCTGCGAACAGTCATAAGGTTCGTCCCCTGCATCCCGAAAAGTGCATCGTGGGGACTCTCGGCTCCGGCCCGAGTCAGTAGCGGCCAGATGTCTCTGCCGTCAATAACGCGGTCTCTCGGCACATCGAGACCAGCGGCCTTGAGGATAGTGGGAAAGACGTCGATAGAACCAGCAGGTGAATTGTTGACAAGCCCGGCGGGAATCTTCCCAGGCCAACGGGCAATCAAAGGCACATGAAGGCCACCGTCCCACGTATTACCTTTCATACCGCGAAGCCCGCCCGTGCTGCCGCCGTACCACGGGCCGTTGTCCGAGGTAAACAGCACAAACGTGTTGTCATCAAGTCCCAATTGTTTGAGCTTTTCAAGGATTTGTCCG
>CAZLIO010000328.1:0-4920 GCA_964559025.1 uncultured Pirellulales bacterium
CTATCGGAGCCGAGGAAGGGCTCAAGTTTGCGTTTGCCGGTGGTGCAGACTTCGTTTGTTTAGGCATGTTTGACTTTCAAGTAAAGCAGGATGTGGAGCTTACCCTAAAGGCCATTGCAGAAGCAAATAATCGTAAACGGCCATGGATAGCGTGAGCATGATTGGTAATCGGTGAAGCCCGCCGTGGCTCGCTCTCGCCGCGATGCGACTTAGCGCATCGAGTCGCAGCGGGTGGCGCAGCCAAGTCGCGACAAGAAATCTTATTTTGATTTTGGAACTCGTCTATCGTCAATTGCTGTTTTGGCCTTTATCTGGTTACCTTCGAGGATTACTTGTCCGACTTGCTCCTCGATTCGAATGCCTACAGTTTGACTTTGTGACTGGTCTTCCCGGGTGTCGCGAATAATATTGTTCTTGAAAACCAGGTTATTTGTCTGTCCTCGAATACGAATACCCGCTGCTTCTGAACCTGCACCGTTGTTCTCGATGATATTTTCCTCGAGGCGATTGCGGTGAGCGGCCATTCCCAGTGTTTCGTTACGGAAAAAGACTCCATCTTGATGATTCAGACGGACAATGTTGCGGCGAAGAAGATTGTCTGAATCTTTGTGCCCGATGGAGATACCAAATCGTCCGTTACCTTCCAAAATATTATCTTCGAATAATCCGTGCCGAACCCGCCAGCACAAAAATAGACCGTCAGTTCCGTTACCGCGGGCAGCACAATCGCGAATACGCGGACGCTGGGAGCCGCTGCCCGGGTGTATGCCGAGATAGGTATTATTCTCACAAGTACAGTCAGCTACAGTAATGTCGTTGGATTGCTGGAAACTGATTCCGTCCCCATTATAGTTTCGTACCACACAATCCTCGATGACCGTCCCGAAGGCCCGATACAGGAAAATCCCCGCACCCCGGCAGCCGTTCAAGTGGACGTTGGAGTCCTTATTGCCGTCAATTATGAGATTTTCAACTCGCGCCCCTTCGATGTGATAGCCGCTTACTACCGGGAAAACTGTTGCGGCTTTGGCTTTGTTGCTTACCATGCAGTCGGCCATGAGCGGCTTGTCAATTGAGAAGGTGTTATCGTTTCGACCTGTGATGCGGGCAACAGTGGTATGGAATCCTCCGGCCCTGTCATCCCAGATCGCAACGCCATGACCTACTTCAAAGCCGGTCGGGTCTTCCAGCGTGATTTGCTGCTCACCAAAGTCACCATCAAGGGCCAGAGGAGATACAACCCCATCGGCTTTCCGTAAAACCGTTCTGCCTTTCCTGCCCCTGACTGTCACGTTGTCGCGCAGATGCAGAGAATCATACATCAGGTATTCTCCCTCGCCGATTTCAATTGTGCCGCCTCCAAGCCCGGCAATATAATCGACCGCAGCCTGCAAGGCCCTGTTGTCATTGCCTGTTATGTGGGCGTTATCTTTACCAACAGTTATGTTAGGCAATTCTTTCATTGCCGAGTGCATGGCTTTGGGCAGTTGTTGCTCGTCCGGCTTAGGTGAGTAATCCTTTCGAGTTTCCGTGGCGTATGAAATCCCGGCGGCGCCGACGACAAAGAAAATGGCAGAGAGTGATAAAAAAAGACTTGTTTTCATTGTGTTGACCTCCGTTAGTTGTGGGTAACTTACTTTCAGTAATCCCTGAACCTTCTCATCCAATCCGGCCAGACCGGCGAGGGGTCGTTTATTCAATAGCCTCGATGCCATTTCAACTTCCACAGCTCCTTAAGCACTACCAAAAGTTCTATTAATGTAAATCCCGTTAGTCCTAAGGACTCCTTTCGAAGAAATTCCGCACGAAACTTTTGCACTTTCTGAATTCGATTTATTTCTAACGGAGTGAACCCCGCCCATCCGATGGGCGGGGCGAATGCTTTTCCTTTATTCATCCCGTCCCGTCTTCGACGGGCGGGATTCATACCGCTTTCAATCATTGTCCTTCTCCAGCTCACGGCTCGACTAAGCTCGCCGAAGTCCAACCTTCGGCAATAATTTCAATTCCACAAAGCAGGGGGCTGCTCGTCTCGGCGAAGGCCGAGGCCGTAGCGGGGGCTTGTCCCGCAGTCGCGGGAGTGAGAGTGACCTTTAAATCATCTTTTACGTTAATTCCTCTGAACTCCTTTACTACGGGTCGATTTACTCCGCCGGCTTCCTTCACGATATCGAAGGCTTCCAGGACCTGCCTGCCCTGAAGCGAGACATTGAAGAGACGCCGGCCAATCCGCCTGTCAGAAGCGGATGTATCATCCATCTCGTATTCCTCAATCTCAGCAAAGTACAAGCGTACAGTATAGGGTCGAGGCTGCTCAAAAGCACCCTTGATATGCTCTTCCTGCCAGGTAGGAATTTTGCCGATGTGCTTATCGAAGGCGTCAACTTTCGATGGATTCCTGCCTGGTTGAAGGAACATGCGGATGGAGACTTCCCTGAGCCCCGTTACACCCGAGGTGGCTATCCAATTGTACCTGCCTTTTACTCGCGAGCTGTGATGGCGGAACCACCGAGGCTCTTCATAATATTTGGCTCGAACGGGAATATCCGGTGAGGGTCCCCCAATACTTGGAAACTCCAGCCACAACGTACCATTTTCAGCATAGCGGTTGCCTGGAGCACCAAAGTTGATACCGACTTGCTTAACTGGGACCACTGCACTCGGAGAGGCATAGTAGTCAAATGTCCAATATACTACTTCCGGCATGTGAACTAAGGCAACTGATGCCTGATTTTGATAGCTGCAGATACAGGTACGAGTATAGTCCGGGGCATTCAGCACGCCATCGGCGATTATCAAATTCGACGTGCATCCCGACTTGAATCCGCCGATGCTGGCTGTACCTTGCCCTCTGGTCAAGTCCACAAACGCCGCGGAAGCCGACCGAAATGTAAGCAGATTCTCACTGGCTATTGCCGTGTTGCATCCCTTGAACCTGACCCATGTCCACGGAATTATCTCGCCGGTCATCGAATGTTCGCGCATGACGTACTTGCCTGTAAGCAGGTCAAAAACCTTCGCCTCAGCGGGAGCAGAGCCACTGCCGCCGCCGGTTTGCGTTATAACCCAGTTATGGTAGAGTATTGGGGGCCCCTTATAGCTATCGTCGGTTCTCCAGAGCACCTTGCCGTCCGAACCCCTGTAAGCCGCCATACCTTTGCTTGCTTCATCCCTTGCCCGGTCTCCGGACCGGCTGCCTGCCTGGAGCAGAACGTCATGCTCCACCGAATAACCGAGCCATGTACCGAAAACGCCCTCATCGGTCTTCCAAAGCAATCCTCCCGTCCGCGCATCTAATGCGTACAGGGTGCGTTCTTTCTCGAAGTTGAGCCCTCGGCGCTTAAAGTAGGCCAGCTTGGCTTCGCTCATACCATCGATGCAGAAGACTTTGTTGGCTGCCATTGCAATGGTGTTGTGGCGGAAGGAGTATTCTGCGTCGTGTTTCCAGAGAGCTTCGCCGCTGTGCCGATCCATGGCAACGAGCATCTTGCTGCCGGAAGAATAGTCTGCATTGACCGTTATCCCGGAGATATTGTTCAGACCGGCGAATTCGATGTTCCTGGTCACTCCGGGTTTCCCATTTCCCAGGGCGACCAGATAAGGATTGAGTGTAAAACCGCGGCTGTCAATGTCCTCGTTATGCCCTTCGATGGCCAGCAAATTTATTCCATCACGCAAAAGATTACGGTGGTTGTCGATTTTGAAATACTCCCAGTCTTTTCTCTCATGTTCTTCTATACCCGAAGTCCTGGCTCCGCTGCCGCTGAAGACGCCCACGCGGAGAATCTCCTTGCCGTTGAGGTAGGCGATAAAGGCATCGTCGTACTTGACCACCAATCCCAGTTCCTGGATATCCTCCGGCTCAGGTATGCTGAATGACTTGCGTATATACACGACGGTATAATGGCCTTTCATGTCCTTCAGCACCGTCTTGTTGTCTGTATAATTGTAGCCGAAACCCGCTGCTGAAGTCCCCCACGTTTCGGCGTTGAAATCCGGCTGTGTCCATGCACCATTCGGACGAGTACCGGCTAAGTATTGCCAATCGGCTTCCTTTTTAATGATTGGCTGCATGTTCTCGGGGAGCTTTGTGCGCACCGGTTTGTCCGTTAACGGAATGTTAATCGGCGAAGCAGTTGCGAGCAGCAGATCTTCCCAGACCGCGATTGTGCCCCATCGAGGCCTGTCTTCGTGCGGCATCGAGAATTCCTTCGAGGTCCTGCCCGTGGCCGGGTCAAGCACGTGGATTTTGTCCCCATATACTACGTAAACGCCGTCCGAAACAGAGACATAGTTGCTTCCAATCTCGTTAGCACCAGGCTGATGGTTGGTGTTGTCGTAGTACTTGCCCAGGTCAGTAAAATCTCTTTCCCACAGCAGCCGGCCGGTATAGACGTCAACCGCACGGAGCATGTTCCGCCCTTCGATGAAAAGTCGTCCCCCAACTACCTCTGGAGATGGGCCGTGTCCGTGACGCGGCAATATCTTATCATTGGAAGGGCCGCCGAACCATAGAAGTCCGAGTGGAGCCTTTACTCTCTTGTCTTTAGACATCACGGTATTGGCGGAATCGCCGTACTGATGGGTCCAATCGGCCGAATCAGTTAGTGGGCCGGCCCGGGTCAACATAATAAAATCACCCGAGCTTGTAATCTCAGAGCCGGGCAGTTTCGATTCGAGCACCCGCCTCATAATTTCAATATGCTCACTTTGTGGGGCCAAAAAGCAGGCTGTCCCCCCGTAAGGGCGAAGCGAATGAAAAACACGCTCAAATAGGACAGAGGACAGAGCTGACTTCTGATTTCGGTCTTCTGATACGACAAGATTAGCCAAATAGGGG
This sequence comes from uncultured Pirellulales bacterium, assembly GCA_964559025.1. GTDB lineage: Bacteria > Planctomycetota > Phycisphaerae > Sedimentisphaerales > Anaerobacaceae > NIOZ-UU13. Next base: position 4,841 of record CAZLIO010000328.1, read on the forward strand.
GGAAGTCGCATCGTTGTAATATCGCCGAGGTGAACAGCGACTCGAGTCCCATACAGTCCTGCCTCGTCAAGCCTCCTGCG
>CAZLIO010000329.1:0-4910 GCA_964559025.1 uncultured Pirellulales bacterium
AAACAGATTTTCTTAAATAATATATGCCTAACCTCAATTTTGCAGAAGCCTTTAACATAAAAGTCAGGAGAACAGGAACTTGAAAAAGTTGAGAGCAAGGTTCAAGCTCTGGCTGAGCACAAGAGACATCGAAGGCGTTTTCGGCGACGGCAAATGGCGGCTGCTTAAAGCCATCGAAAACACAGGCTCATTAACTTCGGCCAGCAAGTCGCTCAGGATAAGCTATCGAAAGGCCTGGGGCGACCTGAAAAAAGCGCAGGAGGCCTTGAATATCGCTTTAGTAGAAAAACAGCGAGGCGGCATCCTGGGCGGTCAAACTACTCTAACCGAGCAAGGCAAAAAATGGGTCAAAGCATATACGAGTTTTCGCGACGACACCGAAAAAGCAGTAGAAAAGGCTTATGAAAAACATATCAAGGTCCTTCTGAAATGAGCCAAACCCCAAAGTTTACATCACAGTCTGCTTTGCGTTCCGCTTTTAGCCTTTTCGAACTGCTGGTCGTTATCTCTGTAGTAGCTTTGCTAATTGGTCTTATTTTGCCGGCGCTGAGCCGAGCCAGGTCCGTTGCCAAACAAACGGCTTGCCAAAGTCGATTACGGCAGTGGGGATTAACCTTTGAAATGTACGCCGCGGAAAACGATGGTTTTTATCCCCACATTGACAGCCGAGACCGCACGTCGAGTAATCCACAAACAGATGCCGAGCAGGCAGACTATTACTTCGGCTGGGTGGACGTGCTACCTCCCCTAATGGGCGAAAAACCCTGGCGAGACCACGACTATTGGCAGCGTCCGGGTATAAATACAGTATTCCAATGCCCCTCCGCCAGACTTGCTTCCGACAAAAGTTACAAATACAGACCGAGAAGGAGCGGCTTTTTTTCCTATGCTATGAACTCCTGCCTCGAACTCGACGAAAACTGTTGGTCCCCTTACGGATGCAAAGGTACAAAATGGCACATGCCCAGCTTTTTGAAAACAACATCCATAAAGAATCCACCTCGCCTGATACTTTTGTTCGACCAACTGCTCGACCCGGAAAAAGGCTACGGTGGCGGCAAACATAATCCCACCGCGGGACAGTATTGCGGCAGCTATCCCAAGGCTTTCAGCGCCCGTCACGCTAAGCCCGGTGGATTATTAGGCGGCTCGGTCCTCTTTTGCGACTATCACGTACAATGGAAAGCCTCAGTCTGGAAACCAGATTGGCCCGAAGATTTGGAGGTGCCACCCCTCGGAGACCCCGACTGGTACCCTTGAGAATTAAAGAAACCGGTATGAGGAAAAAGACTGTTTGTTATGTTACAAATTCTGATTTCTGCAAATCTGGAAAGGAGCAAAGTGGTGAGAAGAATGTTGATGATTATAATTATTGTAACCATACTCGGACTGGTCGGCTCGGTGCGCGCGACCACTGGACTTTCAATCTATGAAATCCAGTACACTACCGATGCTAACGGTATCAGTCCTCAAAACGGAAATGTCATCGATTGCCTCGGCGGAATAGTTACTCACAAACCTCCCACAGGAAGACCAAGACTTATTATTCAAGACCCGAACTATCCTGATGGCTGGGGTGCTATTCAGGTGAAAGACTTATACAGCACTGGAGTTTTTGTTGATGTAAATGTCGGGGACCGGCTCTCTTTCACCAAAGTCATGGTTGAGGAAAATAAAGGTACTACGTTTTTGCAGTACATAGAAGATAATAAGGCCGGCTTTTCGACAGTCAGTACAAATAATCCTCTACCGGCACCAAAGATCGTAACAATTGACGAGATTGCCGCGCCTCTTGAGGGTCTTGATGAATGGGTTGTGCCAGACTACGATGCCGAAAAATATGAGGCAATGCTGATTAAAGTCATAAATGTTTATGTTCAGGATACCGGTTATGGAAAGGCTTATGACAATTATCTGCTTATCAGCAACGTTGCCCCCAATCTTACCTGTTGGGCCTCTGACTATATGAATGCCGGCAAAGACAAAGGCCTAATTTATCACCCTTATATAGAGATAGGCCAAAATTTCTGCGGCATAACTGGTATCCTCGAACAATATACTGGAGAACAGGAAGGCATTCACTACGATTATTATCAGTTACTCACAACCAGCACCGAGGCTTTCACCATCGACCAGACCGCTGATTTTGACGGCGACTGTGATGTTGACTTTGCCGATTTTAGCATTTTCGCCGAATATTGGCTGCAAACCGGATGCAACGAACCCGCTTGGTGTGGCGGAGCAGACCTCACCCAAGAGAAGCCGGATGGGCTTGTGGACATTTTCGATTTATTAAAATTCGCTCAGCTTTGGCTTGAAGGCAAGTAAGAGCTGTGATATAACTTTAATGGAACAAACAAAGGTTTAATTTAAGGAAAGACACAAATGAAGAAAGAGCATATTTTAGGAATACTGTTTTTTGGTGGCTTGTGGGGTATTTCGGAAGCTGTTCTGGGCGATGCTCTGTATCGTGCAGAGGTGCTTTACGCATCGGTTCCTTTAACTATTATAGGCTTTATCGTGATGAGCACCGCTAAGGTATATTTCCCACAGAAAGGCACCGCGACGCTTATCGCCGCCTGTGCGATGTTGTACAAGTTTCTGAATGTCCCATTCTTTGCCTGTCACCTCCTGGGTATTCTTCTTATGGGTCTCTGTTACGATTTGTTTTTTAGCGTATTTAAGATAAAAAGCCGGTCGCTCTCTGCAGCGACAGCCGTTTATTTAAACTACGCATTATTTGGTTTGATGATTACCTATGTTTTCCGGTATGAGCATTGGGTGCAGGGTGGATTCACTGAGGTGCTGCGACACGTTGGAATCAGTGGCAGCATGGCAGCTTTGGGATGCGCGGTTTTGGTACCTTCGAGTTTCCATCTTGGCGAACGGCTCAAGGCAAATTATGCCACGCCGTTTAACTTACGATTGAAATGGGCCTCGTGCGCCGCATTGGTGGCTACTGTCGGATTGTGGGTGTTCAGCATAACGGCATATATCTTTTGAATTAACAACCGCGACGGTAAGTTTCTTAACGGCTATCACAACCAAGAAAGCTCCCGATGGTAGCAACGCAAAACAGGCTCATTTTGTGGACAGGCCCAAAACACTGCGGCAAAACCACCAGCGCTACAAAGCTCGCACAAGTCGCCAGTGCTGAAGGATTTAATGTCGCAGGACTGTTGTCGCCTCCCCTTTACCATAACAGCAAATTGCTCGGCTTTGACGTCCTCGACTTGCACAGCCAAACGCGAACACCTCTGGCAAGACGTACAATAAGCCAAAGCAAAGCCGGGCCATTCACTTTTATTTCCGACGGACTAAAACTCGGCAATGCTGTTCTGAGCGCAGAAGCCACGAAATCTGCGGACCTTGTCATTGTCGATGAATTCGGGCCATTGGAACTAAACAACGAGGGCTGGCGCAAGAACGTAGATTCATTATTGTTTTCGAGCAATGCCGTTGTATTACTTGTCGTTCGCCGGGAATTAACCGACACAGTTCGACAGGTATATGCAAATGTCCCCTGCCGGGAGCTTGCCGCAACTGAGGGGAACTCCATCGATGAAGTTATTACTATGCTCAAAAATCGCCGTCATCACATTGAGGGACCCCGCTTTGCGGGAACCAAGAAAATGTTTAAGCTTGATGGAATGTTGATGATTGGCTCTGCCGGAAGCAATGTGGGCAAGACCGAGCTGGGCTGCACACTTCTTAAGAAATTCTGTAAGACCAGTGATATAATAGGAATAAAGGTTACTACTATAAAGGACAAAGACGGACAATGCCCTCGCGGCGGTGAAGGCTGCGGGGTCTGCTCTTCGCTGGAAGGCGTCTATTGCATTACGGAAGAGCTCAACAGAACTTCCGACAAAGATACAGTCAGACTTCTGTCTGCCGGTGCAAGCCGTGTTTTCTGGCTGCGCGTTCTAAGGGACCACCTTCTGGAGGGCACAACCGCCCTGCTGGATGTAATCGGCCCTGATGCCGTTTCAATTTGCGAATCAAACTCGCTGCGCCAAGTGGTCGAACCGGGCATTTTCCTGATGGCGAAGAACCGCGACTTGAAACGCTGGAAAAGCTCAGCCCAACAGGTAAAAAAATACGCGGACAAAATTGTAGTCTCCGACGGCAGCAGCTTTGATTTCGACCTTGACAGGATAAAGCTTATAGCCAGCAAATGGATAATATCCCGCACCAAAATCAGCGCCGAGGCGAAACCAGTAAACCAGTATCGAGCAGGCCAGCGACGGAGGGAATTTTGGTGCGGGACAAAGGCAACGGCGATAATTATGGCCGGCGGAGGCAGCAGCCGAATGGGCACTGACAAAAGTTTGCTGCCGATTAAGGGGCAATCTATGATAGAGGCAATTTGCAAACAGCTTCGCGGCTCTTTCGATGAGATACTTATAAGTGCCAATGAAGTGGACAAGTTTGCGTTTCTTGGCTTCGAAGTTATCCCGGACAAAGTGCCGGAACAGGGACCTTTGATGGGTATAGCTTCGGCCCTGGAGGCCTCGGCCAACGAACTTAATTTCGTAGTTGCCTGCGATATTCCAAAAATAAACCTGGCCTGTGTAAACAGGATGCTCACCGAAGCCCTTGAAAGCCAGGCAGACATAGTCGTTCCAACCACAGGCGAGGAAAAATACGAACCGCTCTTTGCCATCTACCGCAAAAGTGCACTCGAAGCTATAAACAAAGCACTCTCATCAGGGAAACGTAAAATAACCGAAGTATTCACCCTGTGCAGGGTCAAGCATATTGAGCTGGACAACACAGATTGGCTTGTGAATCTTAATACAATGGCTGATTATGAAGAATTCCAAAAACACTGATTTGATGTGCAAAATTACACAGAAACGAAATTGCTTTGTAGAAAACATCAGGCCAGAGAGCATCATTGCGAGCGG
>CAZLIO010000330.1:0-4901 GCA_964559025.1 uncultured Pirellulales bacterium
CGATGGATTGTTCGCTCGTAAGCATCGCTTTTTCGCCTCTTTCGGGACCGCTGAACTTCCTTGGTATTTTCACAGACTACTTCGTACAAAGTGGCTCTGGCATTGCCGGACTTTCTCAAAACCCGGCCAAGTCGCTGTTTGGCCTGACGTGTCGAACCTTGCCCACCAATGATTACCGCTACTTTTGCTTCAGGTACATCAATCCCCTCATCCAGAACACGATTGGCAACGAGGACCTCGAACTTACTTTTGGCAAAACCGTCCAGCACGGCAAGACGTTCACGTTTGCGAGTATGAGACAAAATCGTTGGCACAAGAAAGTGTCGAGACACATCAATTGCCATTATATTCGAGCCTGCAAAAACAAGAATTTGCTGACCTTTGTGTAACCTGAAAACATCTTCCAGCACCCGCAGCTTTTCAGCGGCACGATTTTCAATAGACTGCTTGAGGTAGTAAGCCTTTTGGGCATTACGAGCCTGAGGCTCCTTGCCGGATTCCTTACACAAATCCTGCCAGCTATAGCCGGATTGTTCCTTACGGCGTGAAGTTATAAAGTGGCGAATTACCCGGCTACACTGGTCATAGGTCGCCTGTTCGTTATCATTTAATGCCACAGGAATACGCACGACGTCAAAATTGGCTAACATTGAGCCTTCAGCCTGCTTAAATGGCATATCATAAACAACCGGACCAATGAGCCAATCCAAATCCTTATGCAGACCGTCTGACCGCTGCGGTGTAGCTGTTAAACCGAGTCGCATAGCAGCGGTGCTCAGAATAGCAGCCTCACGACGGCATTTGCCTGGCAAATGGTGCTCCTCATCGAAAACCAACAGACCGAAACCTGCACCCATCTTAGCCATGTGAATATACGCGCTGTCATACGTTGTTACCGTAATTGGTTTTATATTTGCCAAGCTATCGCCGACAATGCCGGCATCATAATCAAAGGCCTGTAAAATCCGCCGATGCCACTGGTACATCAGATCACGAACCGGTGCAACCACAAGTGTTGCTGTTTTTGTCCGGGCCATTGCCGCAAGTGCTACCTCGGTTTTACCTGTTCCAGTTGGCATAATTATCTGTCCGCGACTATCTGCTTGCTTCCATGCTGCAAGTGCTTTTGTCTGTTCCGGCCTTAGTCTTGGCAGGTCTACTTTGGGCCAGGAAATACAAGCAGGTTCCATCACATTATCAGAAAAGTGTGCTCCGAATCGCTCAACTAAGGCTTTTCGAATTGCAGCATAGTGAATTGCATCGCACCGCCAGGCTCCTACACGACTATCCCATCTCCAAACAGAAGATGCAACGATGTCAGGCAGCTCCTTCCTTACCACGTTTGTTAGTAAAAGCGTTCCACGATCAAATGACAAGGATATTTGCTTATTGGATTTCATTTATGTTTAACCGGAGTCACCGTGTATCCGACTTTCCCTGCTTCCAGAAGACACTTTCAAACTTTGCAGCTCAGAGGCTCTTAGACCCGTTTTTATGGCCTCACTGCCGTGCCGTCGCTTCTGCGCACAGGGCTCCAATAACCCGGATGGTCGGGCAGGGGAAATTTTGCGGCCAGCTCCTCGTCGATGTCAACACCAAGACCCGGAGCCTCGTTTATATACATGTAGCCGTTCTTCATAGTGGGACACCCGGGAAAGACTTCCCTTGTCCTATCGCTGAATCGGCTGCTTTCCTGAATCCCAAAGTTTGGAATTGCCAGGTCGAGGTGTACGTTGACGGCGTGACCGACCGGAGAAACATCGCCGGGTCCGTGCCATGCTGAGCGTACATTGAACCATTCACATAAGGCGGCTATCTTTCTGGCAACGCTAAGGCCGCCTATTTGCGAAATATGCACGCGTATGAAATCGATAAGTCTCTCTGATACCAGTCCCACCCACTCATGGGGATTGTTGAACAGCTCGCCCATAGCGATTGGCGTGCTGGTCTGCTGCCTGAGCAGTTTGAAATATCCGTTGTCTTCAGGAGCGAATGGGTCCTCGATAAAGAAGGGGTGATATTTTTCCATCTCTTTTATCAGGTTGATAGCCTGTATCGGCGGTATTCGTTCGTGGATGTCGTGCAGCAATTCAATTTCATCACCAAACGTTTTCCTTATATGCTCGAACATCTTGATAGTCGCCCGTACGTATGGTCCCGGCTCCATTAGGGAATCTGATTGTAAGCCGAATCCCTCTTCCTTGAAATGAGCACTCTTTGAGAGGTGCTGCGAGCCATAGCCTCCGAGCTGTATCCGTATATGCCTGAAGCCTTCTTCCATACCCTTGCGTACACTGTTTTCGAGTTGTTCGAGGTCCCGGCCGCTACAATGGGTATAACAGTCAGCCGCGAACCGGCATTTGCCTCCGAGCAGTTGATAGACGGGCATATTCGCCCGCTTTCCCTTTATGTCCCACAGGGCCTGGTCCAGGCCGCTCAGGGCGTTGTTAAGAACCGGTCCGTTGCGCCAATAGGAGCTCGTATAGGCGTTCTGCCACATGTCCTCGATGTTGTCGGCGTCCCTGCCCTTTGCAAACGGACGGAGATACTCGTCCACAGCCGTTGCCACCGGCAAAGGCCGCTGATTGAAAGTGGCACATCCCAGACCGTACAAACCCGGCTCACTCGTTTCGACCTTGACCACGCAAAGGCGTATCCTTTGTGGAGCGGTGAGAATGGACTTGACGTTGGTGATTTTTAAAGGTGGCAGTCCTTTGGTTGCCTTTGCATACGTATTCGCGATTGTCTCATCGGCTTTTGAGGCAATTCCAAAAACGCCCGTCGCCACTCCCAGTCCCAACCCCTTGATAAGATTACGTCGATTCATATTTACCTCCTGTTCACATTATCGGTATGTCCAACGCCTGTGCAATGCCTTTCATATAACCAATCGCGAAGACCTTCCCCTGCATTGCATAGCCCGGACTTTGGTTGCTCTCACCTCCCAAAGTGGGTGCGTGGTCCGGACGGATCGGCCCGCGGAAACCGACTTCGTGATAGAGCTTTAGTATTTTGGCCATGTCGGTTGGCCCATTATCGTGAAACGTCTCGCGGAAATGTTCGCCCGTACCCTTGACATCGCGAAAGTGGACGAAAAAGAGCTTGCCTTGTCCGCCGAACTCTCTTATCAGCGATTTGATATCCTCACCCATCAGCACGAAGTTGGCCTGGCAGAAAGCAATGCCGTTGACCGGACTCGGCACGATTCGAAGGACCCTGCGGAAGGCATCGGCGCTGGTCAGGATGCGTCCGACCCCGCGAAGCGGCGAGATGGGAGGGTCATCCGGATGCAGGGCCATTTTCACGCCAGCTTTTTCGGCGACGGGGATGATCCGTTTTAAGAAGTAGGTGAGGTTGTCCCAGATTTTTTCTTCGCTGATTTTACCCCACCTTGTAAGCCCCTTCTCTTCTGCGATTTGATTATCGAACTCGCTGGCCAGGGCACCGCCGCGTTCGGCTACGTCAATCCTGGTGCGATACCATCCGATTCCCGCCATAAAGTTGTAGCAGCACATCGGTATCCCGACTTTACCCATGGCCTCTATCACAGCGCAGTAGTTGGCGATCTCCTCATCTCGGCCGGGCAGGCCTAACTTTATCTTTTCTGCTGCAACCGGATGGCTCTCAACGCCGGCTATCGTGAGCCCCGATGCCTCGTAAGTGGCTTTCATCTTCGCCAGCGTATCAAGATATTGGTCCCGTTTGAGCCTGGTCAGCACTCGACTCGCAGGTACAATTGCGTGATTGACGCCAATCTGACGTGCCAATATCCATCTTTCTTTATTTCGCATTTCGAGCATCAGGGCCAGCTTCATTCCCTTGCGTCCTTTTCGGGTAGCTGCAAAAGAACGGCTGCCCTGTGTCTTCTTGTCCGATGGAAGCTGCTCTTCGGCTGTCTGTGCAATAGACGATATGACGGCCGGTCCACCCAGAACGCCTGCCAAAATGGCCTTGCCAAAGGCACGACGGCTGGGTTTCAATGGTATTTGTTTAGACTCTCTGCCTGCACCTGTGTCTGCCTCGACACAGGTGGCGCAGGCACAGGTGGTTATCTTATTTGTGGCCATAACTTTACTCCTTTTCTAAATGTTGCGTTCGGCTGGGGCGGCCCACTGGTTTTCGGTGCCACCAGGTGGCCAGGACTGAACCGGAGACATTCATCCAGGGTCCGAAGATGGCGGGGGCCAAGGCTGCAGGCGCGCTCTTGAGCACATTCATGGCAAGGCCGGAAGCCATCCCACCATTTTGCATGCCGACCTCAAATGCTACTGTTCGGCACGAGCTCTCATCCAAACGAGCGGCCCGGGCAAACCAGTAGCCTAATATATAGCCGACGAAATTGTGGATAATCGAGGCTCCTATCAAGTAGAGTCCGACCGTCATCAAATCGTCCCTGGAGCGGGCCGTGATAATGGCTATGATGTAACAAATCCCTGCCATGGAAACAATGGGAAGTGCTTTGTCCATCCAGTTCTCAGGTCCTTTCAAACAAACACTAATCACAAGCTTAGCTAAAGCAACCACGCCTATCAACATTAACCCGACGATAAAACCATCTTTCTGCAGCGAGGCTTCGCCGTAAGTAAAAACAGCCGAAGGCGCCCGTAAAATCATGCCGGCAGCCAACAGAACACTCGCAGCTCCAATGAGTGCCAATACGCCCCCACGTTGAAATACCTTGTGCCGACTATATAGAATGCGATTGGCTATCAGGCCCGCGACAATTGGAACGATGATCATGTTGATGATTCCGAACATCATACTCAAGAAGTTAATCTCAATGAACTGGCCGGCAAGTTTGTCCATTAAGAAGGGTGTCATGACCGGCGAGATAAGTGTCGAGCAGGAAGTCATCGTAACCGACAAGGCAACGTTGCCCCCGGCCAGATATGTCATCAAAT
>CAZLIO010000331.1:0-4900 GCA_964559025.1 uncultured Pirellulales bacterium
GCAGGTAAACAAAAAAAGCGAACACCATACCTGTTACAACTATGGTCCACTTAACGTAATTCTTCGGACACCTGTCAAATTGCTCTTTGTTTCCGTTATCCAAAAGCTTAGTCCTTCTTAATCCGTTTTGCTTAGAGCAAATATGTTAAATTTCTCCGTCCATATATTGAACCGGTATGTCTTCACCAACCGGCACCTGCTCTATTGTGACTTCAGGGCCGTATATTTTAATCAAAAGAAAATGACGTATACCCGAATCCAGAAGGCCGTCTGAAAAACTTCCTGATGTAATATAACGGACACCATTGTTTGTAATATCGACGAAACCGTGGAAATGGCCCTGCAGGACAAAATCTACTTCATATTTCTCAAAAAGCTCTATGAGCTGCTGCTTTTCTTCTGTTTCGGGAAATTCATATACGCCATACGAGTCCCCATATATCGGCATATGGCTTATTACAAAGAGAAGCGGCTGTTTATTATTCCGCAGTTGGTCCTGAATCCATTCCATTTGTGCCTCGCCTATCCTGCCGCTCGCAGAATCGATTACAACAAATTTTGCGTTGCCGCCGTTGAAGGAATACGCTGACGGTCCCAGATATCTCCAGTAATATGACCACCCGTTATTGTAGATGTCGTGATTTCCCAATGCAGGGTACGAAGGTGATGTCAGTGCGTTAATGTGATCGATGAAATTACTATATTCAGCTTCTTCACCAAGGTATGTCAGGTCTCCGCCGAATATAACAAATCTTATTTGCTTTAGTTTGATCGCCCTGTCAAGGTCGTCAAAGCAGCCATCGCCTTTTGCATACATATGCGGGTCGCCGCAAAAGGCAAACGAGAATATATAGGTGCCTTTTATTGCATCTTTGTAAGGTGATTTTATCGAGTTAGACAGGCCAAATCTTTCATCAACCGTTGACTCTTCAGTTTCTCCGTAGCTTAATAAAAGCAGAAACAGAGGAAGAAGTATCAGAATAATTGGCGGCCTTATGAGAAAAGCGATGAGTATTCTCTTTAATAAGTTTTTTTTCTCTTCTGTCGTCTGTCCCCTGTTTTCTGTCATCTGTTTTTCGCCTCCGCCGGCCTGGTATATTCCCTGTAGGCAAGATAGAGAATCAAAAGCAACAACAGCCCAATGAATAATACAGTATCGTTGGTTGAACTTAACTGCGGCGGTACTTCCGTAGGCCTGTTCATACCCGTGCTGTTGCTGGTACCACCTGGTGTCCCAGGTGTCCAATCTGATGTTCCACCTGTATTTTCATCTCCCGGAACAGTTGAGGGCCTGTTGAAAGCAGGATTATCTCCTGTTGTAAGCTGGACATCATCATCGGCGAATTTACCACCCTTTGGCCCTTCATCATCGTCATCGTCGTCGCCAAATGGCATTCCACCTGTGAATATTGAGAATATTTTCTGCCGAAGCGTTGTTTGAGTTTGCGTTTGATCAGCAACTTCCAGAATGCCCGATGAATCCAGCGGTACATAACGTACCGAGCCCTGGCTGTAAACATCCAGAAGAGCGATATTATCATTGTCGGACGACAGTGCTCTGAAGAAGTCATCCATACTGGATACAGGGGTCCGGTCAATGCCCGTGATCACATCTGTCGGCTGCAAACCTGCCTTGTCCGCTGCGCCGCCTGGTGTTACTGACAAAATCGCGACCCCGCCTATATCAGCGGGGATATTAAGCGAATTCCGCATGGCTGAACTAATATCTGAAAGTGACACACCCCAGTCCGTATCACTTGAGTCTGCATCCTTAGCTGTTCCAGACTTCTCAGGAAGCCCGACAAGCTGGGCATACACTGTATCCTTTTGAGCGTTTCTTATATAAGCAATTCTGACATTGTCGCCGGGATTGTACGCGGCTAAGAGCTGCCTGAAGCTATCGATATCCTTCACTGCCTTGCTGTCCAAAGATAGTATGGCGTCACCTCTTTGAAGCCCAGCCGCTTTTGCAGGAGAGCCATCAACAACGCCGTTTACAAGAACACCTCGCTCACCTGGCAGTGACAACTGCTCGGCAATAATAGAATTGACTGAAAGAACCTCTACACCAAAAAAGACAGAAGGCCGAACAGAGACATATTCGACGGCAGCGGTTTGCACAATATTGGTTGTCTTTACAATGTCGGTTGTTGTATCCGTAGTATCATCTATAGAGCCTAATCTCAGCCTGTTTGGCGCAGATTCAAACAGAATATATACACCTAACATAAGTATTATGCCAAATAGAAAGGCCCATAGAGCACTTGGCTTGCCTTTTGTTTTTTTCTTTTCCACAGCGTAATTACCTCACTTGTTTATTTTGAATCATGCTTGTCGATTTTATCTTGCGTCTACAAATAGAAGCATCTTCGATATATAACTATGTTGTTGTCGCTAATTTATAAAAGCTAATTATAATCGTACTGGAAATCGTAAATGAGAATAAAACGTAACCTGTATAATTGAATGTGGAATTTTACAAATCCTCGCCTAATTGAAGCTGTGATGGGAAATGTAAATCTATTTACAATGGTTTTGCTTCACATTTGAGATGTCTCTTTATGTTGCAATCCTGCTGTTACTGCGACACCTACCGTAAACGGAATAAGCGAAGAGGTAGAGACAATTAGAACCGAGGCCCTTGCAGCGTTACTTACCAATAATCCAAGGCCGGAAGCTAATCCCAGACCTACGCCTTCCCCGGCCGTATCAAGAACGGCATTTCGCTTGGTTATCCTACCCTGTTTATATTTTCTGGCATTTAACAGAGCAGCTATGCCTCCCCACACAACAGCCACGGTGGCACCGGCTTTAACAGGATTGATAGCCTCTACCGTTACTACCCTTACAGTTCCGACGCCCCGGCCCAGTGTGTACCCAAGTGTGCTTGTCACGGTTGTCGGACAGTAATAATCACTTGTATCCATCGTTAATACTCCCACCCTGTTTGTTCTATTTCTTATATGACCATATTATCGTTCACGCCATTTTCTTTTTTCTTTCTATGAATCTTTTTCTGTAAATCATAAAGGCGGCCTGACCCGAATGTTCCATGATTTCATGATTTGAATGGGAGCTTACTACCATTGATACTACAGGCACTGCTCGTGGCACTAAACGTACAATCATAGCTGCGGTCAGGTGTTCGATGTATTCCTCCAAGGCCTTTGAACCCAGAACCGTAACACCCTTTTTTGTCGTTTTCTTCTTACCTACTTTGCTCTTAATTTTTTTTAAGGAGTCTATTTCCTTTAAGGCCTTGAATTTTATATCTGAGCCTCCGATGCCAATTTCCATTATTCTCAGTATTATCTCTTTTTCTATGATGTTGTTGGGGTCGTAACCATAACAAAACGCGATCTCCTGAATCATATGAAAATCCTGAATCAATACTGCTGTCAAATCCACCGTTGCTATAACTATGCCCCCAAGTCCACCTACCGCCCCTTGTATAACACTTGCCCTTTCGTGAAATTTTATATGTTTGCGGTTACAATCGTCTAACAATGCCAAATCACACTTTCTTAGTTCCGACAGGTTTTTTATCATCACGCCATGAGCATGTGCTCTTTTTATCAACTCTTCGGGATCAACCGTAGAGGTAGATGTATATAATAAACTCTTAATGGTTTTCTCGATGGCGTTTTCAAATTTCCTGAGCTTTTCAGGTCCGATCTTGCTGATTACATAATCCACCGGCCTGGAGGTAGCATCGAGGATTTTTTTGTGAACCCCTTTGTGCTGCTCCCCCTCCCATTTTTTTATTTCTCGCAAGCTTTTGGTCTCATATTCACTTAGTTTCACTGATAATTCTCCTACGAATTCATTGGCAAATCTCGACATTGTTGTGGCAGATTTAGTTTTCCGGTTTTCTTTTCCACGCGTTTCAATATTACAGAAGCCATCGATTGTATCTCTTTTCTATTAAAACGCTCATCTTATCGCAAATTCGCTGTATATCCTCTTTTAGGAGCATCTCTCTATCCACATTCTGTAAAGATTTAGCGCAAGAAGTTTTCGGATCCATCTTATCTATACTCTTCTTGCTCATCCCGTATAGAACGCATAATATCATAAGTTTCCTGCTCATCTGCATCTTCCTCTAACGCAATATCAAAGACTACGCTGCATTTATTCACATCGCAGCCGACGATTCTTAAATCATGAAAAGAGCTTACCCTACTGTCTTCAGAGATAATTTCTCTCATTGTTTGAGTGCAACGACTACCAGGGTTGTAGCGATTACATCGCTTCGATTATGAAGGGCATCTGCCTTAAGGGCCTGCGAATCAATAATCTCGCCAAGCTGATAGGAAAACCGTGACATCAGCTCCTCAGCCATCAATTGCCTTTAGCAATAACGGCCTGGCTTTGTTTATTGGTATGGCAAAACTGACACCGGTAAAATATCCCGACGGAGACGCAATAGCAGTATTGATTCCAACCACTTGGCCCTCACCGTTTATTAGTGCACCGCCGGCGCTGCCACGGTTTACAGCAGCATCGGTTTGGAACATATCTTCATAGACAGTATTACCAATAACGATACTTCGCTTGTTATCGCTGATAATACCTCCTGTTACTGTATGCTCGAAACCAAAAGGCGAACCGATCGCGAGAATCGTATCGGTTGCTTTGACCATATCTGAGTTTGCCAGTTTCGCTGCCGGTAATGGTCTGTCCGATTCTATCTTCAGTACCGCAAGGTCATTGGCGATATCCACATCGACTACATTTGCCTTATATATCTGGCGAACGGAACTGAAAACAGTTACGTTGACGGTTGCGTAATCTTTGATTAAGTGATAGCAGGTAATAATATACCCACGAGCATCAACAATAACGCCCGAACCAAGCGTTTCTTCGTCTGTTGCCAGGGCTGCCGTCGATGGCATATCAA
>CAZLIO010000332.1:0-4881 GCA_964559025.1 uncultured Pirellulales bacterium
AAAACGTTTTTTTCTTTCCAAAGTATGCCTAACCTGTAATTTTACAGAAGCCTTATTGAATTATGAGAAAGAAGGAATATAAAAGCAGGGCCGCGAGTCACCAATAAGGTGCCTACAAATTATTTGGTTTATTTTTGTTGATTTTTCGCTGTCCCTCTATTATGCTAAAGTGTCTGTGGGGTATGTTCTTTCGTCTCTCAAGAGTATCCCCCTGATAAATCAAAAATGAGAGATGTTATTTATGTGGCTTGTAAACCGGCCAAGGAGAAGTAGAAGTGACTACAGGCATAGTAAAATGGTTCAGTTCGAGAAAGGGATTTGGTTTTATTGTCCCGGATGACGGCAGCGATGACTTGTTTGTTCACCACTCGGAAATTAAGACGGATGGTTATGCATCACTTGAGGAAGGTCAGAAGGTCGAGTTCGAGATCGGACAAGGCAAAAAAGGCCCATGTGCGACCAACGTAATTCCCAGCTAAGCAAACAGCGGGGCCTGAGAACCGAAAGGCCCTGCTAAATGGCTGGGCCTTTTCATGTATTTTTTTCTTCGAAGGTAATCTTGTTTTTCACTTTTGACTGCCCTTGGTATATTGTCGAACAAGAGAGTTACGCCTATCCGCCCCTCGAATGTGTCCAACGGTGTCTCAGGAACCTTCGTAAGATGAAGCTGATATAGCCTATGCGGGCATATCATGACCTATCTAATTTGGCGTGTCATCTTCGTGCAGCTTTTGTATACACTTCAAGACTCTATATTCCTCCAAGATTAAAACTTTTCAAACGTTCGTGAATTCATAAATAATTCTTCGTGCTTAAAGTTTTATTCTATGGAAGCTTTCGTATTCTAATTTATAATAGTTTTTGTGCAGGCAAGTATCAACGAGAGCTACAAGAGCTTTGTTTCATAATATTTTTTAATGAGAGATGAAATGAAAAGATATTTTTCGATAATGCGCCCCTCTCATTGGAGTAAAAACGGTTTTGTTTTCGCTGGCTTGATATTCGGCGGGAAACTTCTTGGTCCGGCTGATGAGGTGCTTTGGGCTGTTGGCAGGGCGATTGGCGGTTTTTTCTGTTTTTGTTTAGCTGCTTCGGCTGTCTATATCCTCAACGACATAATCGACCGTAAGAGAGACCGCCTACATCCCGAAAAATGCAAGAGACCCATTGCAGCGGGCAGCGTAACAATCGGTTATGCCCTTGTAATCGCTGCCTTATCTGCTGCAGTAGCGATTATTGGCGCTTTTCTACTTAGCCGGTCCTTTGCAATTATCATCCTGACGTATATTGGGCTGATGATTCTCTATTCGCTTTTGCTAAGAAGAATAATGATTCTGGACTGCCTAATAATATCAATCGGGTTTTGTTTACGGGCGATTGCAGGGGCCGTTATTGTTGAAGTAGTTCCCTCGCCCTGGCTGATTATCTGCACCTTTGCTTTGTGCCTGTTTCTGGCCTTTGGAAAACGTCGCAGTGAAATAGCCCAGCTTCGCCGGGACAGCGAGGCATTTCGCAATACACTCACAGGATATACACCCGAGCTGCTGGCACACATGCTCGACGTAACCAGCGGTCTGGCGGTGGTTTGTTTCCTGCTTTATTCGATGGACGACAGAACGTTCCAGATTTTCGGTAATAATAATCTTGTCTATACTACACCCCTCGTTTTGTACTGCATCTTCCGTTTTAGTGCGCTGATACAAACGGGCAAATACTCAGACCCGGTGCAGCTTATTCTCACTGATTTGCCGTTTCAGATTGGCTTTGTACTTTGGATTTTGTCGTGTATTGGAATCATTTACGCCGATAAGCTCGCTGGCTTTGGCGGCATTTAAGGACTGGTAAAGAAATTAGGTTTCGTTTTGGCTCCAGCGAGGACAAGGCTGGCAAGGAAGCAAAATGCAGGCCTACTGGTTGTTCGAATCACAATACTGTCAAGAACATCTTGTTATCATGTTTTTCTATAATGTCAATTTTAGCCAGTTCATCTACAGCAAACTTAGCAAAATCGTCATCTGATTTATCCCATAGCCTATCTCCCTGATGTCCTATAACATCATAGCTAATAGCTAAGAAAACACCATGATTTTGCATTCTCTTAAAAGTTCCTTATACTTTATATAGTCAGATTATGGCTAAAAGAACTATGAGAGTAAGTTGGCCTGATTCTCAAGGTCTTTATCGTTTTGGGACATTTATTATTATGGGGTTGGGAGGTTGAACAATGCGTTATTTCGAACAAATTAAACAGTGGATTGGTGAGATTACGGAAATTTCTTTGCTGTTAATTGCCCTGGGAATTGCAGCGGAGATCCTGTTTGGTAGTGCAGTTCCTGTATTTGGTGGAATCGTCACTAATCTTACCGGGTTGCTTAACACCCTGGGCGAGAATGGGCTCGTTGGTTTAGTCGCCTTGGTTATCATTCTCTTTCTGTTTCACAAGAGAAAAGCTGTCGAACAGAGCTCTACTCCATATACATAACGCTGCCAGAGCACTGCGCTCGTCGTCTTAATCTCGCTCTGAGATAGAGTGCTGCTATCAGCCACAGCGTGAGCGGTCTGAGACGGCGATCGCAGCCTGTTCGCCGACCATCTCGAACAGTGGTATGCAGAAGTATGTAAAGAAGTATGAAGTATACGGAAACCTTATAAAAGTCCGCATGTCTTGAAGAGGAAAGAACGGTGAAAAAAAATGCATAGGCATAGGCGTCCGATTCGGTTCACAAGTCAGTGGGCTCTTGTTGGTGTTATCTTTTTCTATGCTGGTGCAACAGCCATGCTCGCGTGGCACGGGCAGAGAATTGTTACACCGACATCAGCGGGTGGTTGCGAATTTGCCACCATGCCTGAGATGCCGAATCTGCCGGAACCTTCCCGCTGCGACGCATCGCGGCGAGTGGTCGGGGACTACTGGTATAACAGTGCTGCCGGCATCGGCCTAATACCTTCGGATGAGGACGGACCTAACTTAAACTTAGAAGAATTGTTTGGCGATATCTTTGCCACTCCAACAAGACCCTTAGAAAATCCAGAAAGATACGCATACGATTTCGATATGCTGGACAGTATGGTAGAAGATAGTGCTGCAGGAAACATCGAAAAAGATGGACCAATGTCATATTCAAATGATGAGCAAAAAACAATGACGGAGCTTGACACTGAGCAGTTTTCCAACGGCAGGGATGATACTAATGAAACATCTCCGCCTCAGAACATCGAAAAAACGAGTTATATCGATTCTGTGATAACGAGTACACCTGCTATACAAGCACTAACCATGATAAGAACTAAAGCTAAATGTGTAGAAACAATATTGAGGAAAGCAGTTATTGAGCCCTATCAAATCAACGGTCAAACAGAAGGGCTTCGAATAACCGGCTTGGACAAAATATTGTTAGCAAGAGACCTTCTCCTTAAAAGCGGCGACATAATTCGCGCAGTGAACGGACACCCGTTAAACAGCAAGCGACGAGCTTACGAGATTTTCAAGAAAGCAAGGAAGCTGCCAACTATGAAAATAGAGCTGTTAAGAGATGGCAAAACAGAGACACTCCTATATTACCTTAGGTAGGTTATTCTCCGTAAGGAGTCCCCGGGGCAATTTTTCGCCGCCATTTCTCTTATCCTGGGATACGGGCTCCCGCCGTGTCGCGGACACATCGCGACAGGAAAGCCGGATTGTATCGCCAAAACACCCTTGTCCAGGCTTTGCCGGCATGTCAAAATTTTCCTCATTTTGCTGCTTTTTGCCATTTCTGCCGGCTGGAAACAATCGGAAATATCAGTTAAAATAGCCGGCCGACATTGACCTTACGATTGGATATTGAAGGTATGGAAGAAAAAACAGAACAACCAGCGGACGAGACGAATTCGGAACAGAAAAATCAGTTAAAGGCAACTCTTCTGACCAGCTCAGAGGGCCGACTTTTACTAATCGGTGCCGCTCTGGCATTTATATATACTTTCTGGCTCGGCGTTAAGGTGCTATTGTCTCCGGAGGAATCCCAGGTTCTGGTTGGAATGACCGCTACTCATATCATGTTCGGCCGAGCTGCCGGCATGGCCTTCGGATTCTCTCAGAAACTTGAACCTATCACGGTCATCCCCATCTGTATAATTATTGAAACAATTCTGGTGCTTATTTTCTATCCCTTGTTTGTCTTTAGCTGGCGGCATCTATTGGTGATCAACCGGCTAAAGAACATATTCGAGCGTATCCATAAGGCTGCCGAAATCCACAAAGTTAAAGTTCAAAGGTATGGTATCATCGGGCTTTTTGTTTTCGTCTGGTTTCCATTCTGGATGACCGGCCCGGTAGTCGGCTGTGTGATTGGATTTCTGCTGGGACTGCGAGTCTGGCTTAATATCACCGTTGTGCTGACAGGGACTTGCGCAGCCATCTTTGGCTGGGCCTTCTTTCTACACCAATTCCATGACCGCGTGGCATCCTACAGTTCATACGCCGCCATGGTACTTATGGCACTATTGGTCGTTATTATTATCTTGGGACATCTCCTGCACCGGGCCCTCCAGGAAAACAAAAACAAAACTTAATGCCTGTGAAAACAAACAGGGCCTATACCGAATCGTTCGATATAGGCCCCGAATTGACCAAATCTACTACATTAATCCTGGCTCACGGTGTCTGCTCCGGCGGCGGAGGATACAGACGAATATCGTCAAAGTACATTGTACCTGAACCACCAGCAACCGGATTATTCCTGTTACCAAGACCAAGGGCAATCGTATTGACATTGGCCAGGTTCACACCCTGGTCTGCGAACATCTGCAGGTCGATATTCCATTCGGTCCACTCACCTATCTGTGCTGCATTTGGATTATCGTGAGTGACTACGGCGCTGCCATTGAGGGCAACATACA
>CAZLIO010000333.1:0-4877 GCA_964559025.1 uncultured Pirellulales bacterium
GCGAGTGGCAACATTTTTGGGCGGTACGGGTTTATTGATAGTAGTTAGTGTCTCACTGGACTTGGTGCAGAAGATTGAAGCCAACCTCTTGATGCGCAGCTATGATGGTTTCAGTGGAGCCGGCAGGATAAAAGGAGCGTATGGATGAGAATAGTGTTGTTGGGCGCACCGGGCGCAGGCAAAGGAACACAGTGTAAGAATATCGTTGCCCGGTATGGTCTGCTCCATTTATCCAGCGGGGATATCTTGCGACAGGAACGGGCCGCAGGTACCGAATTAGGGAAAAAGGCCCAGAGTTATATGGATTCAGGTGCTCTTGTGCCGGATGAAATAATAATTGAGATGATGACCGAAGCGATAAGAAAGGCCCCTGCCGCCGGTTTCTTGCTGGATGGTTTTCCAAGAACCGTCAACCAGGCAGTAGAGCTTGCTGAGTCATTGGCCGGTAACGAGATGAAAATAGACGTTGTTTTGAACCTCCGGATAAATGACGGCGTAGTAGCTAAGCGAATGACCGGTCGGAGAAGCTGTCCTGAGTGTGGGGCGGTTTACCATATTGAAAACTTGAAGCCTAAAGTCGAAGGTTTATGCGATAACGATGGCACCGAGCTTGTTCAACGACCTGATGACGGCCCAGAGGTGGTGGCTAATCGTCTTAAAACCTACCATCAGCAGACAGAACCGCTGGTGGATTACTATAGAAACAATGGCCCTGTTTATGACTTCGATGCCGACAGAAGCCCCGACGAGATAAGGGCTTCGATATTTGAGAATCTGGACGCCCTGGTCAAAACGTGAAGCGCAGGAAAGTGTATCGAAACACGAGACGAGATACGAAATTAAATGGCTATAACGCTTCGCAGCAGAAGAGAAATTGATTTAATGCGTAAAGCAGGTGCTGTTTTAGCAGATGTTCTTTTAAAACTAAAAGAGATTGCAGAGCCGGGAGTAACCACCGCGCAGCTCGACGGCGTAGCCGTGCAAATGACTGCTGATGCCGGGGCACAAGCTTTGTTCAAGGGCGTCCGTACCCCGACCTCCAAAATCCCGTTTCCGGGTGCAATTTGCGCCTCGATAAATGAGCAGGTCGTTCACGGGATTCCTTCGGAGAATACAAAGCTTAAGCTCGGCGATATCCTCAGCATTGATTTCGGCATTAGACTTGACTGCTATTGTGCGGATGCAGCAGTTACGATTGCCATCGGGCAGATTTCAGAAGATAGACGCAGGCTGATGGACGTAACAAAACATGTTCTTGACATGGCAATAGCAAAATCTGCGCCGGGTGTTAAATGGAGCCAGGTAGCTGCCGAGATGCAGCAATATGCTGAGTCTGCCGGTTTTTCGGTGGTAAGAGATTTTGTCGGGCACGGTATTGGCAGAAAAATGCATGAAGAGCCGAGAGTGCCAAACTTTGTCAATGATGACTTGTTGGCAAATGACATTGTTTTGGCCGAAGGTATGGTTTTAGCTGTTGAGCCGATGATAAACGCCGGCTCCAGTGCCGTGCGAACACTGGGGAACGGATGGACGGTGGTAACAAAAGACAGGAAATGCTCGGCTCACTTTGAACATACAATTGCGATAATGGAAAACGGTTGTGAGGTTTTGACTTTAGAAAGATCGTGAGAAGTATCTCGAATGGATGACGAGTTACGAGCCACAAAATAAAGAAATGCGAAACAGGAAAAATGGCAAAGAAGGACACAATAAGATTGCAAGCTAAAGTGATCGATGCTTTGCCGAACGCGATGTTTAAAGTGGAATTGGAGAACGGCCACAAGGTTTTGGCGCATGTTTCGGGCAAAATGCGGATGCATTATATTCGGATTTTGCCGGGCGACACGGTCCTGGTTGAAATGTCACCGTATGATTTAAACAGAGGCCGAATAGTGCTCAGGCATTAGTCGCAGACTACTGCCCAAAAAGTAGGTATGTAAAATGAAAGTTAGAAGTTCTGTAAAGCGTATATGTGAGAATTGCAAGGTTATTCGTCGTAAAGGCGTTGTGCGGGTGATTTGTACGAACCCGCGGCATAAACAACGCCAGGGTTGACCTTGTCGTCAGTGGTGAGTGGTTAATTGGTGAGTGCTAATTAACTAATAACTGGATACGAAAAGGAGCTGATATGCCACGTATAGTTGGTGTAGATATTCCAAATGACAAATCTATATGGATTTCGCTGACGTATATTGTCGGTATAGGTAAGTATACCTCGGAACAGATTTTGAAAGAAGCTGGCATCGAAGGGATTACAAAGGCCGGCAAGCTCAGCGAAGATGAGCTTAGCCGCATAACGCAGATTATCGACCGCAATTATATCGTGGAAGGTCAGCTTCGCAGGCAGGTTTCACAGAATATAGCTCGCTTGCGGGATATAAATTGTTACAGAGGCATTCGTCACAGAAGGGGTTTGCCTGTTCGGGGCCAGTGCACCCAAAGTAATGCCCGCACCCGCAAAGGCCCAAGAAAAACAGTCGCGGGTAAGAAGGGTGTAAAGGAAAAACGCTAAGAGAAAATAACATATACGTTATACGCTGATTAGAGGATTTTTCTGAATAATGGCGAAAAGAACAAAGCGAAAAGTAAGGAAAAATGTCGTCCGGGCTATTGTGCACATAAAGGCGACATTCAACAATACGTTGATTACGATTACGGATTTGGATGGTAATACGGTTTGCTCGGGTTCAGCCGGCTGTGTGGGCTTCAAGGGCTCTCGCAAAAGTACTCCCTTTGCCGCACAAAGGGCTGCGCAACGCTGCGCCAGTGCCGCTATGCGTAATGGTGTGCGCGAAGTCGAAATCAGGGTTAAGGGGCCTGGTTCAGGCCGTGAATCCGCCATCTCAGCTCTGCAGCAGGCGGGATTGCGTATCTCCTCGATAGAGGACGTTACCCCCCTTCCGCACAACGGCTGCAGACCGCCGAAGCGAAGGAGAGTATAAAAAATAAAGTCCGAAGTACAAGATGGTAACTTGGTAACTGGTGAGTAGTGAGTAGTGAGTGGTGAGTATTCAACTGGCCAATTAACCACTCACTGATTAACCAATTAACTTATCCTGTTTCGGATTTCGATATTCGGATTTTAGTTTTGAATTATAGTTTTAACTTTTGGAGATAAATAAAAAGAATGGGACGTTATCTGGATTCATCTTGTAAACAATGTCGTCGCGAAGGAATGAAGCTTATGCTCAAGGGCATCAGATGTGAGACGGCTAAGTGTCCTGTCGAAAAGAAACAGCGAAATTTGGCTCCCGGGATGCACGGGTGGCGCAGGGGCAGAGTAAGTGAATACGGTGTTCGGCTGCGCGAAAAGCAAAAGATCAAAAGATATTACGGACTTTTTGAGCGGCAGTTTATGAGGTATTTCCACGAGGCCGTGCGGTTAAAAGGCAATACAGGCGAAACACTGCTGCAATTGCTGGAAAGACGTTTGGATAATGTGGTCTATAAGTTAAATTTTGCACCATCGCGCAAGGCGGCAAGGCAGTTAGTTGCTCACGGCCATATTTATGTAAACGGACACAAGGTGAATGTCAGCGATTATACTACGAAAATCGGCGACAAGATTACAATCAAAGGTTCCGAAAAAAGCGTTAAAAAAGTGAAGGAGCAGCTGGAAAGCAACCCGAATTATTCCACACAGAGCTGGCTGCAATTAGCTCGGGAAAAACCCGAAGCTACTATTGTCGCAATGCCCGCTCGGGATGATGTCCAGATTCCCGTTGAAGAGCAGTTGGTTGTGGAATTCTGCTCGAGATAGCTGCAAAACAGTTTTAAGTTTTTGGTGTCGAGTTTTGACCCTGCCGGCAGCAAGCAGGGGTAAAAAAAATTCAAAACTCAAGACTTACATAGGAGACCTATATGCGAGTTACATGGCGTGGTTTGGAATTGCCGACTCGTGTTGAACGAGACACGATCGTATCGAGTGATAAGTATAGCCGATTCTTTATTGAACCTTTCGAAAGGGGTTTTGGTACTACTATTGGGAACAGCCTTAGACGTATATTGCTTTCCTCTTTGGAAGGTAGTGCCGTAACATCGGTCAAAATAGCGGGTGTAAGCCATGAATTCAGCTCGATAAACGGGGTGATGGAGGATGTTACCGACATTGTTTTGAATGTTAAAAGTCTTGTCATTCAGCTCCAGGGCGAGGAGCCAAAGACGATGACTGTTTCGGCAAATAAAGCCGGCGTTGTAACGGCTGCCGATATAGTTGCCGACCCGGCCATTGAAGTGATAAATAATGATATGGTGTTGGCCACTTTGACGGAAAAAGTGAAATTTGAAATGGAAATGGTAGTTGAGAACGGACGTGGTTATGTGCCGGCTTCCGAACGCATCGCCGCCGCTGACAGGTTCGACCAGGAAGTCGGAAGAATAATGCTCGACGCCGTATATTCACCGGTTATAAGAGTACGCTACACAACCGAGAACACCCGCGTGGGCCAGCGAACCAACTATGACAGGCTGATTCTGGAAATTTGGACCAATGGAACAATCACGCCTGAAATGGCGCTGGTTGAGGCCGCTAAAATTTTGCGTAAGCACGTTAATCCGTTCATTCAATATTTCGAGCTTGGAGAACAGACCGTCGCTGCCTCTGAGATTATTGAGGCAGAGGCCCAGGAACAGGTGGTGGACGAGGAATTAATTCAAAAACTCGCTATGCCGATTCAGGAGCTGGAACTCTCAGTAAGAGCAAGCAACTGTCTTGAATCAGCAAAAACAGAAACAGTTGGCGAGCTGGTGAGGATGACGGAAGGTGATTTGTTGAAGATTCGCAGCTTCGGCAAGACTTCTCTGCGGGAAATCAGGAGAAAACTCGCCGACATAGGCTTGTCTTTAGGAATGACCAATAGGGATAGTTAATTTTGATG
>CAZLIO010000334.1:0-4855 GCA_964559025.1 uncultured Pirellulales bacterium
AAAACCTGATTTTCTTAAATAATATATGCCTAACCTCTATTTTGCATAACTCTATGTCTTTATATCATCACTCACAAATTCAAGTGTTTCTTAGCGAAGGCAAGGCATTTTTTGATATTAGCTTCTTCAAGCTTGACCAGCTCATCCAGCGGCAGATGATTTACCTTTGGCAGGCGCTCCGGCGACGCATTTGCGCGGACATATCTGAGAGTACGAGCCAAATCAGAGCCGGGCACGTCCTCAAACGTCGCCCAGTACTTCTCCGTCAGGCAAGGGACTTTCAGCGGGTCTCGGGTTGCCATCTCCAGACTGAATTGAATTTCAGGCCTCGTCTTGCGAAGAATCCGGACCATTCGAGGCAGGTCAAGCAGGCCTTGCCCCAGTGGGACATCGGCAAGCAAAAAGCCATCTTCATATTCGGCCACGCCCATGTCCTTTAGATGGGCTGCAAAGCCGTAAGGTGCGTACGCCTCGACAACCGCCATTGGGTCCTCTAAGAGTGCAAAGCTGTTACCCGTGTCGACGCACACGCCGACGTATTCGCTGCCAATGCGCCTGAGCATATCCAGCATTTGACCGATGCGCCAGTCTTTGTGATTTTCAATCGCCAGTCGCATACGGTGTCGGGCCGCGACCGGCTCAGCCAATTGCAGCGACTTCCAGGTACGTTTCGCAAACGCTCTGAATTCTTCGGCTTCGCTGAACTGCTCGTATCGTCGTCCACCTATAGCGATGCGGACTACCTTAGCTCCCGACTGCTTAGCTGTCCGCACCGTTGCTTCGAATCTCTCGACGCCGGACATATCACGGGGCAGAGACGCAGAGCACTCAACGAACATATCATAAGTTTCAGCATTTTCGCGAAGTTTACGAGTATAGACATCGTCTCGAATCCCTATGTTCATCTGAACGCCGCCGGCACCAATCTTATGACAATGGTCGAGAAAGTTCAGCGGGTCAGCAAGTTTTCCCTTCATTCGCCCGGTGCGTTCTGCTCTGAGCCGAATGTTGTAGGAAAAATCTGCAATGCCAAGCCGCGATCTTTTGGCTTGCTCTTCACCATATATTCTTCCCATATCTCCGATTGTGGCTGCCGCCAAGCCGCCGGCAATTGAATAAAGCACTTCTCGACGATTCATCCTTTACAATCTCCTACGTATTACACCGCCGGCAATATTTATATTTCAATTTTAGGTCTGAATGAGCGTCTATTGTAGGAATTCGGTTGCGGCGCTCATGACGTTTCCACTGACCTGCTGCGAAGCATCGCGGCGAGTAAAATAATTTCATACTTCATCCGGTACTATGAATGGCTCGCGGTAGTTTCGGCGTACATACATATTTGCCCAGTCACTAAACTCGCCAACAAATTTCTCACTTGTCCGGTCAAACATCAGAGAAGGCCCTATGGTCAAGGGTTCCCTTCCAAGGTCCACTTCGTTGGCTCTTAGATGGGTAAGACAACTCTCAAAAGATTCCGCCAGGATGCTGTTTCCTGCGATCGCTTCGGCGATTTTCTCGACGGGTTGTTTGCGTCCCAACCGATAGGATATGTTGGCCATATGGCACAGTGCAGCAGAGATATGACCTTCGAGAACATCGGCTATAAGGTCACTGACTTTTCGGCTGCGCATCGCCTTGATGAAGTTGGCCTGATGTCCAATGCCACCATCGCCGGGGAACTGCTTGACCTTTTTGTGGTTGTTGTCGTACGCCCAGCCGCCACCTCTACCACCGCGAAAATAGCCATGCTCACAATTGACCACCATGCCAAAGTTAGTCCCCCTGAAGTGGTCTGTGGCGCGAAGGCCTTTTCTCCGTCCCAGGCCGCGAACTTCATAAATAATCGGAACCGGCTTATAGTCAAAAAAAGTTATCTGCGTGTTAGGCGTTTGCCCGTCATCGTCCAAGCCCAGCCGCCCGCCAATACTGATTGCTTTGGGGGCAATTCTCTGCTGGCCAATCGCCCATCGGCTCTCGTCAACATTGTGGGCACCGAGATTGCCGACCTCCCCGGTACCGGTATCCCAAAACCAGTGCCAATCATAGTGCAGGTTCTTCCGCATCAATGGCACCAGTGGAGCCGGTCCCTGGAAGAGGTTGTAGTCCACCGATGAAGGGATGGCTTGAGGCCCATTGACTTTGCCAATACTCTCACGGAGGTTGTAGCTGATTGCCCGGACGAGTTTTATAGAGCCAAGGTTGCCTTGTTTAATATATGCCACGGCCGCCTGCAGCCCTACATCGGAGCGGTCTTGTGAGCCGGCCTGCACAATCCGTTTGTACTTGCGGGCCGCCTGAACCATTTTGCGACCTTCCCAGATGTTATGGGAGAGCGGCTTCTCTACGTACACATCCTTGCCTGCCTGACAGGCCCAAACCATCATCAGGGCATGCCAATGGTCGGGGGTGACAATAATAACGGCATCGATGTCCTTATCATCAAGCAACCTGCGATAGTCAACGTACGTGGTGACTTTCTCATTACGGTCATTGAATTTCTTGGCTTCGAAGTCCAGGAACTGGGTGTCAACATCGCAAAGAGCGACTATGCGAACGCCCGGCACTTTGCCGAATATGTCAATGTGCTCTTTACCTTTTTTGCGAAGACCCACTATGGCGATGCGAATGTCGTTGTTTGCCCCCAGAATCTTTGATGAGGCCCTGACATGCGGCGCCGAGCCGAATCCGATACAGGCGGCAGCCGTTAAGTTCTTGATAAAGTCTCTGCGAGTGAGTCTGCTCATCGGTTTTGCCTTTTACCTATCGTGTTGAAAATGTGAATACGGTCATAGTACTGTACTTTTCACCCGGCCGCAATACTACAGATGGAAAATGCGGCTTGTTGGGCGAATCAGGAAAATGCTCAGTCTCAAGACAGAAACCATAATGCCTGTCGTAAATCTTGCCGCCTTTGCCCTTGATTCCACTCATACCGTTTGCGGTATAGAGCTGCATACCCGGCTCTGTGGTTTGCACTTCCATAATCCGCCCGCTTGCAGGTTCATAGACCCGAGCGGCCTAGACAAGCGCACCTCCTGAATTTTTCAGCACGTAGTTATGGTCGTACCCGCGTGTTTGCGTAAGCTGGCTGATCCTTGCTCCAATTGTCTTGGCCTTTGTAAAGTCAAGAGGAGTGTCTTTTACACTGTGAATCTCGCCGGTCGGGATTAGTGCTTTGTCTGCCGGGGTATAGTAATCAGCGTTGATGAGCATCTCATGGTTCAGAACGTCACCGTTGCCCGCCCCTGCAAGGTTAAAATAGCTGTGATTGGTGAGGTTGACAATCGTAGGCTTGTCCGTGGTGGCCTCGTAGCTTATCTTTAGCTCATTGCCGTTCGTTAGGGTATAGGTCACAATGCAATTTAGATTACCGGGAAAACCCTCGTCGCCGTCCTTGCTGAGATACGAAAATCGCACGCCGGCCTCCTCACTGCTCTGGAACGGGCGGCCTTTCCACATGACCTTATCGAATCTCTTGCTTCTTCCGCCGTGGATGTGGTTCTTGCCGGCATTGGCGGTCAGCTTGTATTCGGTGCCGTCGAGCGTGAACCTGGCGTTTGCAATGCGATTGGCGTAGCGACCCACGGTGGCACCAAATAGAGGACTTCTCTTGATGTAGGAGTCCAGGTCGTCGAATCCAAGCGCCACGTCGGCTAATTTGCCGTCCCGATCCGGTACTTCCAGTGACACCAATATCGCTCCATAATCAATGACCCTCGCACGCAGCCCTTTTACATTCGTCAGCTCGTAGATAGTCACCTCCTGGCCGTCCGGCATTTGACCGAACGACTTCTGACCCACCTCCAAACCGGCCCCACTCTTCAAGGATGACTGGCCAACAGCTTTTCCACAGTTGAACCAGGCGGCCGTCAGCACTACGAAAAGACAAATCCGGTAATCCACAGGATGCCTTGCAGCATTAGCCATAGCAAAGTCCTCACAATTCTCTTAGCGCCAAGTGTTCTACACCATAAATATTCACAGTACCGGCTCCTATTCGCCGCGACCAGCCGTGCCAGAGCTACGGCTCGGCAGGTTCGTCGCAGCGTCCCGGGTACAATCGCCACCTCGGCCATTTTTCATCCGCTATCTGCAATATCTCAGCCAATCATCATATGTGGAGGCGTTATTATTAGCTCCGGAACGACTGCACGAGGCGGCAGCTTGGCGACTGTCACCACACAGGCGGCAATGTCCTCCGGCTGGAGCATCTTCGCGCGCTTTTCGGGCGGCGGCGGCGAGGGACGCTTGTCTATGATCGGGGTATTCGTCTCACCCGGATAGATGTTCGTTACCTTGATACCGTTTCCGCACTCCTCCAGGTTGACAAAAGTCCCAAGGGCACTCGTGGCAAACTTCGACACGCAGTATGGCAAACCCGCCAAAAGCATCACCCGTTTGCCCGCCAGGGATACAATATTGACGATTAATCCAGAACCTCTCTGGCGCATCACGGGAAGCGCTGTGTAAATACAATTGAACGTCCCTGTCGTATTAATCTCCATAACGCGGTCGAAGTCTGCCGGGTCGATATTGGACATCATCCGATTCCCGACATTGATACCTGCACTATTGACGAGGATGTCGATAGGCCCGAGCTCGTCGCCAAGCCATTGAAATAGCTTCGAGACTTGCTCGCGCTCAGTGATGTCACAGGTCCGCCAGACAAACGCGGAGTCACCGCCTCCAGCTTTGGCGGCGTTTACCAGGGCCTCTTTGTTGGCATCAGCAAGTGCGACTTTGCAGCCTTCGCCCGCAAGGGCCTTGGCGATTCCTAATCCGATGCCTCCCGCCCCACCCGCGACTAATACTATCTGGCCGTTCAAATCCATAATTCAATCCTCCCTTGTAT
>CAZLIO010000335.1:0-4855 GCA_964559025.1 uncultured Pirellulales bacterium
GGAAAACGAAAATCGACGATGTCACCCCTGCGAAAGCAGGGGTCCGGAGCGAAAAAATGGATTCCCGCTCCTTCGACTATGCTCAGGACAGGTTCGCGGGAATGACAAATATTGTTTCCGCAACAGGAACTAATTAACCACTCACTTTTTGCTCTTTCTTTTTTTCGTAGTTTTCTTTTTGCTTTTAGTTTCAGTGTTTTTTTTGGAAGTAGTTTTGTTTTTTTTCTTCTTTTTACTCCTGTGTGCCTCACTTTCGTGCCGCAAGAGGGCATAAAAATCATATCCCTTGTTGGCTGAAATCTGCTTAGCCAAAAAGCCTCCTATCTGCTGCTCGTCAGCGTCAGGATAGACCAGCTCCTTGCTTTTGAGATATTCTATCATACCTTTGGTCAGCGGTATGGCGTGGCCTTGCAGAGACGTGAGCATACAATAATCGACAACGAACCGGCTGGTACCTTCGATCTTCTCAAGAATCTGACGAGCGGGACGTTTGCCTGTTTTTTTCAATACGTCTAAGCTCAATTTATGATATTCGTTGAATACAGCCCTCAAGACCGTAGTGATTGTCGAGGCTATAGTCCTTGTAACAGAAGTATTGCCGCCCAACATTTCAACAATTTCTTCCGTTCGGGAAACACGCAAATCGTTCAGGTCAACGAAATAATCAGCGAATTTCTTAATCGCAGCATCTGCTGCCTTCTCGCTCAGCTCTGCGCTGATGATAGCATAGATAATTGCGTCCGTCGGTTTATCGTGGACAACTTTTTGAACTTTCGGATATTTCCGGCCCAATGAGCGGTACAACCTTTGAATTTTTTTAGCATACTCTTTGCTGTTCTTCATATCAGCCTCTTGCCGATAGCGTAAAAGTCAGAATATCGCATCCTCGTTTTCACAGGGGCAATTTTAGCCCTGCCAAAGCAGTGGTTCTTAGCATTTAGTATTTCGCCTTACGCTTCTTCGTCGTTCAAATCTTCTTCGGGGTCCTCTTTTTGCAGCTCACTGACTGCCTGGTCTATGAGTTTCATAGTCTCTAACGCCTTTTTGAATTTTTCATCCCTGTAAAAATGTAATACAGGGCAGAATTTGCTCTGCAATCTTCCGGCTACCAGAGATTGTATTCGGCTTTTTGCATGTGTTATTGCCGCAAAGGTCTTGTTCTGAGCCGCCTCGTCCCTGCCGAAAATACTGACATATACATCGGCGTTGCGCAAATCAGCCGCCATATCCACTCTCGTAACGCTCACGAACCCCTCAATGCGTGGGTCGCTAAGATGGTGAGCAATAGCGTCACTGACGCCCTCTTTCACCACACGGGCTACTTTCTCCTGCCGTCGAGTCGCCATTTGACAATATACTATTCATTATTGACTATTGTTTCGGAGCTCAAGCTCCAGACTTTTTTCAATAGTCGATTGTCAATATTCGGTTTTCAATTTTAAAGGGTTCTGGCTACTTTCACAATTTCATAGAACTCAAGCACGTCATCGACTTTAACATCGTCGAATCCTGCAATCTTAATACCACACTCCAGGCCCGCCTTGACATCACGAACATCATCCTTGAAATGCTTTAGCGACTCTACACTGAGGTTGTCTCTGAGCACAATGTTGTCGCGTATCAGCCGCATCTTCGCATTCTTGCTCACGTATCCACTGCTGACATAGCAGCCGGCCACCGTACCAATTCGTGAAATTTTAAACGTATTTCTTACCGTAACTCTTCCAAGCGGCTTCTCTATTTCTTCCGGCTCAAGCAGACCGACCATTGATTTTTCTAAATCTTCGGTTATGCGGTAGATGACGTTGTAGAGCCTTATCTCAACGCCTTTGGCTTCTGCAGTTTTGCCTGCGTGCTCTTCAGGGACGACGTTAAAGCCAATAATAATGGCGTTCGACGCCTCGGCAAGCACAACATCCCCTTCTGTAATTCCACCCGGTGCGGCGTGCAGAATATTAATCTTTACTTCCTCGACGCTCAGCTCGGACAAATATTTTTTCAGGACATCGACCGAGCCCTGCACATCGGCCCGAATGATAAGATTTAATGATTCTGTCTTGCCGGCATCTATCTGGCTGAATAAGTTGTCTAATGTTACGTGCGTTCGTTCGGCCAGCGAGCTCTCTCTTGAGCGGATTTGGCTTTCTTCGGCGGCGTCCTTTGCCTTGTTGATGTCATCCAGACAGTAAAATTTGTCACCAGCCTGGGGGACGTCGCTCAGGCCGGTTATCTCCACCGGCATAGAGCTTGTAGCTGTCCTTATGTTTTTGCCGTAGCTGTTTTTCAACATTTTTACTCTGCCATAGGTGTTGCCGGCCAGTACCACGTCACCCTTTTTAAGTCGTCCTTCCTTGATTAACAGAGTCGCCACCGGCCCGCTCTTTGCCGACATCCTGGCCTCGATGACCCATCCTGTCGCTGGGATTGTGGGGTCGGCCTTAAGCTCAAGCAATTCAGCCACGTAATCCAAAGATTCAAGCAAGTCGTCTAAACCCTCACCTGTAACTGCGCTGGTCTTGACGACTTCCGTCTGGCCTCCCCATTCAGACGGAGTCAGCTCCTGCTCGGAGAACTGAGAGTAAATACGATTTATATCGCAACCCGGCAAATCTATTTTATTCAATGCCACAATAATCGGCACATTCGCTGCCTTGCTGTGCGCTATTGCCTCAATCGTTTGAGGCATCACTCCATCATCAGCCGCGACCACCAGCACCACAACATCGGTCATATTTGCGCCTCTGGCACGCATTGCTGTAAAAGCCTCGTGCCCCGGAGTATCGAGAAATGTTACTTTTTTATTGCCCCAGATAACTTCAGACGCCCCAATATGCTGCGTAATGCCGCCTGCTTCGCCCGCTGCTATATGAGTTGACCGGATTTTATCCAGAAGACTCGTCTTGCCGTGGTCAACGTGCCCGAGCATCGCAGCAACCACAGCCCGTTTCTGGAGTTTTGTTCTCTGACGTTCTTTAAAATCAGCCTGTATCTGTTCTTCCAGCGTGCTTTGGTGCACCACTACCAGCTCAGTGTCGAACTCCAGGGCAACCAGTTCGGCCACCTCGCTGCTTATCACCTGATTGGCCGTGGCCATTACATCCTGTTGTATTAGCTTTTGTATGATTTCCGTTGATTTAATCGCCAGTGCCGCAGATAAATCTTTTACAGTGATTGGCTCGCTTATCACGGCTTTTTTGGGCCTGACAAGTACAGCTTGCTTTTGCTTGGACCTGGAAGCGATTTTACGCGTCGGCCTTAATCGAAGTCCCTCACCCCCGGCGGCATCAAGACGGGCTTGTCTTTCTTCAATATCTCTTTGTCGCCATCTGCTACCGCTACCGCCTTTAGGTCTCTTTACGGTATCCAAATCCCGCTCATCCCGCCTTCTCCCATGTGTTCTTTCTTTTTGTCGTTTTGTTCCTTGTTTCTTGTCTTGGCCCAGAGCCAAAGTCGGCTCTTCCTGCTTCTGTTGAGTGTACATCAACGGTTCGGTAACAGGTGCATCATATCTGACTCTCGGCTTAGGCTTTGGTCGACGTCGTACCGGCTCCGGTGCTTCGACTCGAACAACTTGTGGTCCGCTCAGTCTGGCCGGCTCAGGTTTTTCCAGCATCGGCCCGGCAGGTAGTATCGGCTCCGGCTCTTGTTCCTCTGGTGGTGCTTCGGTTAGCAGTTCTTCGTCCGGTGGGAGCTCTTCTATTGTAGTTACCGCAGCTTCTGTAGTTGCCGCAGCTTCTATAGTTGCCGCAGCTTCTATAGTTGCCGCAGCTTCTATAGTTGCCGCAGCTTCCAGTTCGGTTTGTTCAGCTTCAGCTTCTATTTCTGTTGCAGTAGCAGTCTGGGCTGCAGCCTTGGTTCGCTTTGCCGCCGGCTTTGCCCGCTTGGTTTTTTTAACTTTAGTTTCCTTTGCCGCCGGTTTTTCCTTCTTTTTCTCTTTGATTCGGACCTTTTTCAGGTCCACCTTCTCAGCCGTCTCAATGGTTGTTATATTTTCGCCTTCGCTGAACCACTCCCGAATGGTCGCCGCCAGGCCGGCCGATAATACTGACATATGGTTCTTTACGTCCAGACCCTCATCCTGGCACTTCTTCACAATGGCAGAGCTTTTTATGTTGAGCTCCTTTGACAAAAGATAAACTCTTGTAGTGGCCAAAAATAAATCTCCAATCTCAACCGTTTTTGATACAGCATATCTCGTACGAGATATGGCTATTGTTCTTTATCTGCTGCTTTTGTCTGTTGGGCTAATTGCTTTTTCTGCTCATTCTGTTTCGATTCAGCCTCCAGACGTTCGATTTCCTTGGCTGCCGCTTCAACTAATTTTTCAGCGATCACAGCGTCAATCTTCAGCTCATTAATAAGTGGTTCGATCCCTACATCTTCAATGTCCCCAAGCGATATGACGCCAAGGGCTATCAGCTTATCAATCACCGTATCGTCAGCGCCTTGGACAGACTTAACGCAGCTTGTCAGTCTTTCGATGCCCTGGTTGTATTCTTCCGGCGTTAGTATATCAATGTCCCAGCCGGTCAGTCTGGCGGCTAACCGGACATTTTGCCCGTGCTTACCGATAGCAAGACTGAGCTGGTCCTCATCAACCACAACGGTTGCTCGTCCCAATTCAAAACACAGTGCGATTTCGCTGACTTTTGCCGGCATCAAAGCATTCGCCACGAGCACCTGAGATGATTCATTCCAGCGGACAATATCTATTTTCTCTCCGCCGAGCTCATCAACTATATTCTTTATTCTGCTGCCCCGTACGCCCACGCACGCTCCAACCGGGTCAACCTTGTCGTCGAATGAGACCACCGCAACTTTTGTTCTATAGCTTGCCTCTCGCGCAAGCACCCGT
>CAZLIO010000336.1:0-4842 GCA_964559025.1 uncultured Pirellulales bacterium
GCTATCAACAGAGCGGTGCGGGCGCGCTGGCCCTTGGAGAGAGTCTTGATCTTCTGAAGCGAATCGAGTTCGAATGTCTCGCCCAATTCCTCCGCATACGCCTGGTCCCAGTCTGGGTAAAAGGGCCGGCTGTATCGCATCAATTGGCCGATACGCATCCATTCCGGCAGATCGCGCGTTTCTGACAGATACCCAATGCGACCAAGCACTCGTACCGGATCACGAATGGGGTCGAGGCCGAAGACTTGAACGCCGCCTGCTTTGGCCTTCAGCAGGCCAAGCACGTGCTTTATCAATGTAGTCTTGCCCGCACCGTTTTCTCCTATCAGTCCCATGACAGTTCCCTGCGGCACATTCAAGCTCACATCATCCAAAGCTACAGTCTTTCCGAACCGGCGGCTCACGTGACTGACTTCGATTGTGTTATCATTCATAGTAACGATTCTCCTTCCGTTCATTTGATGAAACGGCTCCTCTGATGCAAAAGTTTAATAACATCCTCTATATCGATGTTCATCTGTCTCGATTCGGTCAAAAGGATGTCGATTCGCTCGTTGAGGATTTTGTTCCGCTCCCGGCGATTGAGCGGCGATCCGGCATCGCAGACATAAACGCCTGTTCCTCGCCGGGTACTTAGAACTCTGGCCGATTCAAGCTCACGGTACGCGCGGGCTACAGTGTTGGGATTCACAAGCAACTGCTCGGCCAGCTTGCGAACAGGCGGTAATTGTTCGCCGGATACCAGGCGACCCGACGCGACCAGATACTTAATCTGGTTGACGATCTGCAAATAGATGGGCACGCCGTCGTCGAGCGATATGTGAATCTGCATAACCCCTGCCTTTCGCAATCGTGACAACAGAACCAGAAAGTCAAACCAGCCCTATCTTCACATTGTATTAACACAATAATACAATAATGACGAGCTTCTGTCCATCTTTTTTAAAGAATTTTTTCAGAATTTCTTGAAATATATAGAAAACGCCCAAATAGAGTCCTTTTCGGCCTTTGCCCGATATTTGAGCGGCTGCAGTAAAGAAGCGGGGCCTGTAAGAGAGAAGTAAGGAGCTTTTGGCCTCATGTCTGTAATACATGGTACTAGCTCAAAACCAGCCCAGCTAAGCCTGGTACACCCAAAGGCCCCTTACTTCTCTCTTAGTGTCGCTATTCTCTCGTTAAGCTCATTAATGCTGAATCCCTCCGCTCGCACAATGTGTTTGCCGTCTGTCAGAAGCAGCCAGGGCAGCGACTTGACACCCCACGTGAAACGTGTTTTCTCCTCATCGCCTTGGACCATCCCGACTGCGAAGGGGATTTTATATTTTTTCACCCATTCATTGAGTGTGTTTTCGTCAATCTTCGAGGCCTGGACAGCGGCAACGATTATGCCTTTTTGCTTTAGCTGTTCAGCCTGTTTGGCGAGCTGATTGACACAGTATCGCGACGGCCTTTGTTCCATATCGAAAAAGCAGACAAGAATCATCTTGCCTTCGGTATCGGACGGTGAGAGGTCGATTTTTACGTCTTTCAGTTCGGGTAAGGGTCTTCCAATGAGCAAAGGCGGCCGCTTCGGCTGATAGCGGGTTGAAGACGACCTTTGGCTTATCACGATCTGGACATCGGTTGCTCCGCCCTCGGTTTCAATAGAGCCATATAGTCGTGGTGTGCCGCTTTTATTTGCGCTGAGCCGTATCTTTCCGGCACAAACATTCTCAAGCGTGAATTTGCCTTCCGTATCGGTTTGGGTCCTGCGAGAGGGCTGGTTATCGCCATAGCAGGAAATCCTTGCACCGGCTACGGGTTTATCATCGTCATCCACCACCAGACCCGAAACTGTAAGATTCGCTAAAGCTAATGTCAACGCTCCTATATTAAGCTGATTATCCACTGCATTATTCGTACCGATCTCTCCGGAACGATATTCGTTGTATCCTTCAGCCCTTGTATACAAACTATATTTTTGCTCTGGTGGTACGGCTTTGATTTCAAATTTTCCCTGTGCGTCCGTTGTTGGCTGTTCGCGTCCTATTACCGAGTTCCCACTTGGGCGTCGCAGCGTAAACAAAATCAAAGCATTTGCAATGCCATCACCATTCGGGTCCACAACTCTTCCGGTAAAAGTTACGCCGGGCTTAAGTTTGATATCAATCTTTCTTGTATCTTCATAGATTTGAACAGCAGCAGCCAGGTTACCTTCTTCATATCGGCAGATAAGAAACATAACCGGAGCTTCTCTATCGAACCAATCCCCAACGTTATAAGTAACCTCGTATCTCCCTTCAGCATCTGAAGTAGCGCCTTCCCTGCCACCCATCGGACAAACTTGCAGTTTGACGCCTTCAATTGGCTTGCCTTTTTCATCCCGTACCACACCGGTAATTTTCGGCTGGCCCATAAGCTCGTATTCAAGGCGTTCGGTCTTACCCTTTTCAATCATGAAAGCATCCTGAGACCACTGATCCGAATAACCTTGCTTGTAAATGTAATTCATCAGGTACCGACCCGGAAAAAGTCGCATCCGTGCAACTCCATCTATATTGGAACGGCTACTGAAAGAACGTCCACCTATTGCATGCTCGATGGTTACATTTACTTTTTCCAGGGATTGTTTATTAACCGCATCTTTAAACACAACCTCCTATACCCCCCCTGTGCTTAGTTCTACTTTCACATCATTTTTTGTTTTACCCGCCTCGGTTATTACTTCCACCGGCTCAGCTACCCAATCTGCCAGCCCCTCTCTCGATGGCACAAGTTCTACTGTGTATCTTCTAGAAGCAAGAGCTCCTATGCTAAATGTCCCATCTTCCTTTGAAACAAGCGGTTTTGGTCTGAAATACGGAGGGTCCTGCTGATTCATCACCCTTACTTTTACCCCACTGACTGGTA
Organism: uncultured Pirellulales bacterium; assembly: GCA_964559025.1. Classification (GTDB taxonomy): domain Bacteria; phylum Planctomycetota; class Phycisphaerae; order Sedimentisphaerales; family Anaerobacaceae; genus NIOZ-UU13. Next base: position 2,890 of record CAZLIO010000336.1, read on the forward strand.
TGCTGGAGCTTTTTTCAACAACAATACCTTCTATTTTTGCCTCAAGCGGTAAAACAAGTTTGATATCCGTTTGCCCGGGTGTAAATTTAAGCTTTTGGCCTGCCATTTCTATACGTCGATACGTATTCACAGTCGCTCTACCGTTTTTCTTTACAATAAACTCCGCTGTAGCCTCAGCCGGTATGCCGGTAAATTTGAACTTACCTGCTGAGTTTGTAGTCAACGTAAAATATTTCGTTGCGACTTGCCCAGCCAGGCCTCGCCCTTGCTCTCCTTCGACGATTTTCAAGATAGAAATACTCACCTGAGCATCTGCAACCGGTTTATCATTTTCATCAACTACGATTCCCGCCAACTCTTTCAGCTGACTCTGTTTTATCTGAATCTTCTTATTACCATCTCGCATTCTCCAGTTATCAAAATCCAGGATCATTCCTTTTTTTTCCGCAACAATATATCCGTATGGGAAGTTGTCGCCTTCTAAACTCTCGGCAAGAGAAAATGCACCGTTGGCATCGGTTGTAGTTTGTCGAATCAGCTTCAAAACATACACATAAGTCGTCTCATCACGTACTATCTCATACAATGTTACCTTTGCATCTGCGGTTGGTTTGTCCTGGGCATCGACTACTTTTCCAGTGCACGTTACTTGTTTGGCCTGTTCGCTCCGGGCCGGGGCTAAGCCGGTGACAAAAATAATCGTCAGACCCAGGCATAAAAACTTTGTCCAATTTCTGCGCATAATAATTCCCCTTTCACTATAACTACGGCCTTTCAAATTGTTATTGCATCGTTTAGGTTGTTGCTTTTTTCCTGCGAGCTGCCAATCTGACCGCCACGACAGCTATAACCACGATGACGAAAACCGGTATCCAGTTTCTGCCCTTGCCGAGCCCTTTGCCGGCAAAAATCTTTGCAATATCGGCCTGCGAGAGGGCATAACTGTAGATACGGACATCGTCGATGGTTCCGCCGAAATGATCGCCGTACAAAGAATGCCTTCCAAGTTTCAAAGTCGTGCTTTCACTGTCCGGCTCACCTGAGGGGGTAGAATTATTCGTGATTAAAATACCATCTTTGTACGCCTTGAAAACTAATCCCCACGGTGAGCAAAATATAGGTTTTATCTCTCATTTTGCTAAATCTCCAAATACGGTTAATATCTGCTCGTACCGAAAGCCCGTTTTGTACTCGCTATATAAGTAAAGACGCAGATTTCAGAACAATGTTACACGTTTTTTCGTACTTTTTCAATATTTTTTCAGAATGTTCGTGCCGATCGGCATCTCGTAAACAGAACTGCTGTTTTCCAATTGCCTTTAGGTCTGGATTCTGTTCACTGTCAGCTCTTTTTCACGGTTGGCATCAAGAAAGGACATTGAAAACGCTGCCGTCTTTTATGATTTTTGTAAAACCTTGTTTCCATGGAGCTTACGACGCGAACATTGTCGGCGAATTGGCAGATAACGGGTTGTATAGTTGTACAGCGGTTGTAGGCGCTGACCGACAAAAAGAGTCTCATTTGGGGGGTGTTTTGTGCGCCACCTCTGGGCCTGGTTGGCTGGTTGGGCTGGTCCTAAGCTGATTCTCCCATACTGCGTCACTGCCCCATAACAACTATCGGCTTCTCCGGGTCGATCATCTCCACTGCCTTCAGTTTTTTTGTCACTTCTTCAAACGCCTCCAGCGACTGTATATTGACTATCACATAGGGATTGTGGTCGGCATCATGACATGATAGAACCCAGTCTGCCTTAGCGTCTAAACCATCGAAACCGTTAAGCACACCGACCTTGCCCTTGAGATACTCAATGGTCCTCTCATGATCCCTGGTGACCACAATCACCTTCGTAAAGTCATATGCCATCAGCGCATCTATATTGTCATCAGTGATCCCGCTGCCGACCTCATACATCATCGGCCCGACGATGTTCTTCCGTATCACGCCGGGCA
>CAZLIO010000337.1:0-4832 GCA_964559025.1 uncultured Pirellulales bacterium
CAGCACAATGCAGACGAGGGCATAAAGCAATCTTGGCAGCCATCGGGCAAATTCAGTGAACAGCAGCTCTGCCCTGTCGCCGGCAATTTCAGCTATCTTATCAACCATCTTGTCGAGCTCGCCGATTTGTTCTCCGGTTTGCCAAATATTAAGGTAGTCCAAAGGTAATCTGTTAGAAAATCCCTCAAAGGCCATTTTTCCTGCTGTTATGCTTGCCGCACCGCCTTGAAACATATCGGCTATGATTAAGTTTCCTGTTAGTTCGGTGGCTTGTGCCGCACAATCTTTTATTGGCACGCCGGCTTTGTAGAGCATATTAAATCCCCTGCAATACCGGCATATCGAGAGCTGCCGAACAGCCTGACCCAGAATTGGTATTCGCAGTATCAGGGCGTCTAAAAGTCTTCGAAAAATACCGGTGTTCGGCGTAGAGTAGTAAAGGATCATGGGTATTCCTATAAGAAGGTAAAGGAAACCTAATACTATTGCGATTTTCGTCAAGTATTCACCTGGGCTGATTTTGCCTAAAACCATAGAGGGCAGGGGAACAATAAATACCATAATATGAAAAATCATAAACGGCAGAATTAATCCTGAGATGATAATTCCCTTTATTCGATTTTTAAACTCATACCAGTTAGAAAGCATCTTAAAACAATTGGGCAATTCACCCGAGAATTCCGCTGATTTTACCAGCATTAAATCCAGCCTGGTAAAGACCTTGGGGTATTTGGCCATCGAATCTGCAAAGGTATTGCCCTGGGAGACAGATTTACTTAAGCCGGAGAAGATGTTCCTCAGATGTCCTTGTAATCCTTCGCTGACCGTGTCAAGTGACTTTATTATCGGCAGCCCTGCATCGAGCAAAACTGCGAGGTCATGATATATTATTGCAAGTTTACTGCTCACGCGGGGCCTCTTTTATATCCTCTATATTGCGTTGATAGTTTTATGGTCAGAAGTATCCTATCGATTGTATCAGTATCGCGGTTTTCATCAATAAATTAAGCCGGTAAAATATTCTGGAAAGTTTCTTTTTTTACGATAATCTGTTGATTCATTCTGCTTTTGTTATATATATTTTATAGAGATGTAGCTTTTTAACGAGTTACTGATTAATGAAATGATTCGAGGGATTAACTATGAGGTTTAAGTCCATATCCATATCTGTTGTTGTTCTGGTTTGCGCGACGCTTATGCTCGTCTCATGCAGGAGCATTTCGATTGGTGCGGGTTCGGGCAGCAGACGCGTATACAGACATGGACCTCCGCCACACGCTCCCGCGCATGGTTATCGCCACAAATACGAAGGCGTAGAGCTCGTTTATGATTCGGGGCGCGGTGTTTATGTTGTCATTGATCTTCCCAACCATTACTACTTTAAGGGCCGTTATTACCGCCGCGGCGAAGTTCAATGGGAAGCAGGCGTCCATATAGACGGCCCGTGGGAGTTTGTATCGGAGGATGCAATGCCTAAGGGTCTTCGAGCCAAAGAAAAGGTCAAGGGCAAGGCCAAGGGCAAATCGAAAGAGCATCCCGGCCGCGGCCTCGGCCTTGAAAAGAATAGGTGATAACTGTTATTCCCGAACCGCATCCCCGTATCCTCGCATCAAAGTGCGGGTTAAACTCTATGCGGGATAAACTCTAACGAGAGTCCACTACTGTTATCATTGCGAGGTATCTGAAACGGGCCAGGGCAATCTCATATATACTCTACCGTTTATCGAAGTACGGTAGGGGGCATGCTCCAGCATTTGTCTTGACCAATCTATTTCTTGCCAAATAGCGATTTTCCTCTTAACATAGTTCCCGTTATAACTGAAGCAAGTTACTGCTATTGTTACCGGTTCGTGGGATGGCGTAGAGCATTTAGCGGATAGTTTCTTCGCTTCGCTCGGAATGTCGAAAACATGCAAAGATTGTCATTCTGAACGGAGCGCAGGGTAGTGAAGAATCTCTTTGGGCCGAAAAATTAGAGTTTCTTCGCCTCGCTCAGAATGACGAAGGATATGTCTATGAAACTAAGCTGGGCCAGTCGCATTACGATTCTCAGGATATTGTTGATAATTCCCTTTGTCAGCTTTATGTTGAAGATAAATGACCCCGCGCTTAGCCCTGGCGTACAGAATGCAATGCGGTATGTTTCGATTATTATTTTTTTGGCTATGGCGGTTAGTGACGGTATTGACGGCTATTTGGCTCGAAGGAAAAAGCAGATTACAAAGCTCGGTGCATTTCTTGACCCACTCGCGGACAAGCTGCTTATGACCTGTGCGTGCCTGCTGCTGGCCTCGCAGCGGGGACATGTGGGAGATTTCCTGCTGCCGCCCACGGTTGTGGTTTTGATTATCGGCAAAGACCTGTTTTTGCTGATTGGTTTTGTCATTGTTTATCTTATTACTTCGCAGATTCGCATCGTTCCTGTGTTCATCGGCAAGCTTGCCACTACCCTGCAGTTGTCGATGGTGGCGGGAATTCTGATTGCCCCTGAGGTCTCCGGTGTTTTGTCCGGCTGGATTTGGTTTTTGCGTTTTCTCTGGTGGTCGGCCGCGGGGACCGCTATTTTGACAACCCTTATTTACATTCGCAACGGAAGTCGATATATTGAACAGTACGAACAAAGCCTGGCGAACAATAGTCCTTAGCCGATAGTATTTAAAATTGGCAACTCACAACTCGAAACTCGAAATGTAAAATATCAAATATGGAATAAGAACGTGGCTGTACAATTTAACGAAATCCCGGAGGTGCTGGAAGAGCTTCGCCGCGGTGGGATGATTGTCCTCGTTGATGCCGAAGACCGTGAGAACGAAGGTGACCTGGTCTGTGCCGCCGAGAAGGTAACGCCTCAGATTATTAACTTTATGGCCAGGTTCGGTCGTGGTCTTATTTGTCTGCCACTGACGGCTGAAAAATGTGATTCGCTTGGTCTGTATCCACAGACCGTTGACAGTACCGCGCGGTTTGGAACGGCTTTTACGGTCAGTATTGACGCAGCCAAAGGAGTAAGCACTGGTATCAGCGCTGCCGACCGGGCGCAGACGATTCAGGCGGCAATTGCCGATAATGCCAGGCCGGGCGACCTTATTCGTCCCGGTCATGTATTTCCACTGCGTGCTCGGGAAGGTGGAGTACTCGTTCGAGCAGGGCAGACCGAAGGTGCAGTTGATTTGATGCGCTTAGCGTCTTTAAGGCCGGCCGGTGTCATCTGTGAAATTATGAACGAAGACGGCTCGATGGCACGAGTGCCGGAGCTGTTGAAATTCTGCGAGAAGCACGATCTTAAAATTGCCTCAATCGCCAAGCTCGTAGAATATCGTCTGCAGCGTGAAAGTCAAATCAAGCGCCTTGAGTGCGTCAATTTACCTACCGACTACGGGGAATTCACGCTTATTGGTTATGAAAGCGTCACTTCAGCCGAGCCACATCTGGCATTGTGCAAAGGCGGTGTTGGCCGGCTCGATGAAAACGGCAAACCCATCGAGCATAACGAGCCTCTGCTGGTCAGGGTGCATTCGGAATGTATGACCGGCGATTTGTTTCATTCGCAGAGATGTGAGTGCGGTTATCAATTGATAACTGCGATGAAGATGATAGAACAAGCCGGCAAAGGTGCCTTGATTTATCTGCGCCAGGAGGGCAGAGGCATCGGCCTGACCAACAAACTCCGAGCTTATAAACTTCAGGAACAGGGACTTGACACTGTTGAAGCCAATTTGCAGCTGGGCTTTTTGGCTGACAAGCGCGATTATGGAATTGGGGCCCAAATCTGTCGCGATTTGGGACTCAGGAAGATACGCATACTGACAAACAATCCTAAGAAGATTAGTCGCCTTGAGGTCTATGGTATAAAGATTGTTGAGCAGATACCCCTAAGAGCTGAGCCAAGCGAGCACAATATCGACTATTTGAAAACGAAAAAACACCGCCTTGGCCACATGCTTGATGAGGATTTATGAAGTCAGAAACCAGAAGTCAGCCCAGCAAAGCTGGGTCTCATACAAAACCCGCCGTTGGCGGGTCAGCCCAGCAACGCTGGGTCTCAATCAAAACCCGCCGCTGGCGGGTCGGAAACCAGAAGCCGGAAATCAGAAGTCAGAATCTGTCTTCTGTCCTCTGTTGTCTGTCCTCTGTCGTCTGTCTTCTGGCGATGCTTTTGGGTGGCGGCGGTTGTGAATCCGCCTCAGGCGGACCGGGGCTTACTGGACCGGCCACGAAGACTGATGACGATTTTAAAAGGCTTTCTGTTTATTCTCATTTTGCCCCGGCGAAAATCAATATTATGCCGCTAACTGAATTTATCAGCCCCGGCGATGCCCGGCAGGCTAATATAAATCTTTACGTTAGTTTGCTGGATTCTTTCGGTTCTCAGATTAAATCACCCTGCGTATTTCGTTTTGAGTTATATCAAAAAGTTCAGCGCTCGTCTGAGCCTAAGGGAAGGAGAGTTATTATTTGGCCGGATATTGATTTAACTGACCTGGTTGAAAATGACGAATACTGGCGGGATTTTTTAAGGGCTTACGAGTTCAATTTGCCTTTCGAGTTCCGCCTTGGGCAGACAAACCAGAGCTACATATTACAGGTAACGTCTCTGTGCCCGACCGGCAGGCGCCTCTCAGACGAATTCGTCCTTAACCCCAATGAGATAATTCCTTAATATCTCACGGGGTTAAGCTCAAAGGCTTCTGCAAAATTGAGGTTAGGCATATATTATTTAAGAAAATCTGTTTTTTTGATTTTCTTAAATAATCACCTAACTGATTATTACACAATTACTTACTGTTTGAAAAGAAAAAACAAAAAACGATTTTTTTCTTTTCAAAGTATGC
>CAZLIO010000338.1:0-4832 GCA_964559025.1 uncultured Pirellulales bacterium
GTCTGCAGCAGTGTCCCTGTCTATTTTTCGCCGCAAACCATATCATATGTAAAGAGCATGGCACAAAGAGACAGTATGACCTTGATGATATACAGCAGGTCCGGCGCTGTGAAAAGCTTGAAAAGATCGTTCACCGACTTCTGTTTTTTGTTGCTGATCTCGATTCCCTCAGGATCGATTACAAAGGAGCGGCATAGATTCTCGTCCAGGCCCTTTGTGAAAATGCCCAAAGGTGTTGGCGGAATAATTTCAACATTATCACCGGATTCGGCCCGCAAGATGTCATGATTTTCCATGGCCAGGTAGTAATCGCGATACATAACGAATATGCTGACGAGAATCAATATTGTGGAAAGAATAGTTATGATCGAAAACTTATAACCCAGAAGGTTACTAAGTATTTCTTTTCTGATTATCGACTTTAGCATTGTTTCTTTCCTTTCTTAGCGCACATCGTATCTGGATTGCTTTGCCCCTGTAAACTCTTGCCGTTTTATTTATTAAGACGGTGGGGGTATCAATTTGTTAACCCGAAATTTTCCATTTTCTGTAAAAAATGAGCAGTTTTGATGCAAAGTGATAAATAAAGTTGCGCGAAAATGATAGCATTATCGGTTTGTGACTGAAGAGGCAACGTGGCTCGGCATACGTGGTTGGCCAGCTCCCAATGAACATCTCTGGATGTGTAGCTCTCACTTTTCTTCTTGCAGGGGTCTACGGCAAACATATAATATCTTGTAAGTCGTATAGTTGAGACCAGGTCTCTGATAGTTTCGAGGAATTTAATATGTGGCGGAGAATTCTCCATTTCTTTCGTAAGCCAACGCAGAGCGATAACCTCCTGGCCGAGTTCGAAGACACTTTAATGCTCATAGTTGATCCTGAGCAGCTAACCAATAATTTGCTTAGCAAGCTCAAGGAGCTGATAAGTGTGGAAAAAGCCTTTGTATATCTTGTAAATCAGAGTGAGTCGTCTCGAACTATCTTTCTGGTGGATAGGGTCTCTGAAGGTGCATCCCGGCTGCCGAATCTCACCATTAATAGCAGAATAGCACAATGGTTCCGTGCAAATCGTCAAATCTTATTTTTTGACAGCGACAAAGAGGTGATAAACTATTTGAGCTCAGAGCTTCAACCGTTTCTGGATTTGTCTGTTAATCTGGCTTTCCCTCTTATTTCGATGGATAGATTAATTGGCATAGTGTTTCTGCATATAGGTCAGGAGCCGCTGAATAAGATTCAGATTGCAAATTTGCAAGTGCTCGGCAAACAAGCCGGTTTAGCGTTTGAAAATGCCCTTCTTTTCAAGGAGCGCTTACGCCAGAATGAACGAATGTTCCGCGCCGAGCAATTAGCCACAATGGGCCAGTTTGCTGCGGGGATCGCGCATGAGCTTCGAAATCCCCTGACGGCGATTCGCAGCACGATACAGTACCTTGCGGGCGATTTTGCTGGAGACACGGACCAAAGGAAACTCGCTAATGACATATTGGATGAAGTCGATAGGCTCAATAATATTGTGGGTAATCTACTTTCGCTTGCCCAGCCTGCTGAGAGTAACCCGGAAGAGATAGATATTCCTCAGGAAATCGAACACTGCCTGAATTTCATTAAGGCTAAAGCTAAAAGTCAGAATGTCAAGTTACAAACAGATTTCGAGAACAACCTCCCAAAGCTTACCTTCGACCCGGCCGAGTTACGTCAGCTGCTTTTGAATGTCGTGATGAATGCTCTGCAAGCTATGCCCAAAGGTGGAACACTCTCAATCAAAACTAATCAGTTGACGGAAGGAGGCCCCGGCTATACCTCAGGCTTCAACAGGCTGTTGATACGGGTTGAAGATGAGGGAGCCGGAATAGCCTCTGACCTGCATGACAAGGTTTTTGAGCCTTTTTTCACGACAAAAGCCGGCGGGACAGGTCTCGGACTGGCCATTTGCAACAGTATTGTCAAACGATATAATGGAGAAATCTGGGTAAAGAAAGCTAAAAGTGGCGGTACAGAAGTCAATATAGCATTGCCTGTAAGCTAAACACCGTTCTCTGGAGTCGAGTTACATGAAGAAACCCAAAGTGCTTATTATTGATGATGAGGCTGGCATATCTTCCATCTTGTCCACACTATTAACGAAGAACGGTTACGAAGCAGAGGTTGCCAATTCCGGTGAGTCGGGTCTTGATGTGTATGCTCAATTTATGCCGGCCGTTATTCTGTTAGACCTTAAAATGCCGGGAATCGATGGCATAAAGGTAATGGAAATACTTAATAAGCAGCTCAACGCCGACTGCAAAATTATAATAATGACCGCACACGGGGAGGTTCGTTCTGCAGTTGAAGCAATGAAGAAGGGAGCTTTCGACTATCTCGAGAAGCCTTTTGATAACGACGAGCTTCTGGCCATAATTTCTCGGGCAGTAGAGATGGTAACACTCAAACGGAGGGTCAAGCAGCTGGAAGACCAGCTGGAAGAGACCTACCGGTTTGAAAATATTGTGGGTGTCTCGGACAAGATGAAGTCAACGTTCGCTCTGATGCGAAAATTTGCCGCCACTGACGGCACGGTATTAGTCTGCGGCCAGAGCGGTACAGGCAAAGAGTTAATAGTTCGGGCAATTCATCAGGCCGGTAAACGTAAATCCGGGCCATTTGTTGTAATCAACTGTGGCGCCATACCCCCGAATCTTATCGAGAGTGAGTTTTTTGGTCACGAGGCGGGTTCATTTACCGATGCCAAAGAGCTTAGGGTAGGCAAATTTGAATCTGCTAACGGCGGAACTTTGTTTCTTGACGAAATCGCCGAACTGACTCTTGAAGCACAAGTGAAGTTTTTGAGGGTCATCGAGGAAGGGACTTTTTCTCGTGTGGGTAGTAACATGCCCATTGCGGTCGATGTCCGTGTAATGGCAGCAACGAACCGAGACCTGGCAACTATGGTTGAGGAAGGAAAATTCAGAGAGGACCTTTACTGGCGATTGAATGTTCTGAGCTTGAATGTTTGTTCACTGCGTCAGCGCAAAGAGGATATTCCAATACTGGTGGATTACTTCCTTGAGAGGTATGCTACACCGCTGGGAATAGAACAGCCTGCCGTTTCTGATAAAGCGATGGAATTATTGATGGCTTATGATTGGCCGGGCAACGTTAGAGAGCTGCAAAATTGCATTTATAGCGCGATGACGATTGCGAGCGGCCCGACCATTGAGCCTGCTGACTTGCCAAGGCGAATTTACCTTGATTCGGAGCCATCAGAAGTAACCAGTGTGTTATCGGGGCGAATATCACTCGCCGAGGCAGCCGCTCAGGCCACAGCGAAGGCTGAGCAGGAAGCGATTAACAAGGCCCTTTTGGAGACCGGGGGCAATCGTGAAAAGGCCGCTGAGCTGCTTGGCATCGGCAGGAAAACTCTTTACCGCAAGCTGAGACAATACGGAACAGAATAATTCACTCGTTTGATATTAGCGTGTCATTCGTGACCCAAGTGTGTCATTGATGACCCAAGTGTGTCATTGATGACCCAAGTGTGTCATTGATGACCCACTGGACACCGCAGCGGCAGCATCTCTTAAAGGTATTTTTCACCTCTATCTCTTTTCAGCACGACGACTTACGAAAGCTGCACAGGATTATGCTTTCTTTGGCATGCTTTTTGCGAAAGTAAAACCATGAAATCAGCAAAGAGAATCAGGCGGCAAAAAAGTGAATTGGCTAAAGGATTTGTTGAAAGCCTATAGTCTTCATGGGCTTGAAACTGAGCAGAAGATAAAAAGAAATAGATCGCTAATATGCAAAAAGGCGAAAAAGCACAAAGCTATCATGAAACAGTGGAGAAGTTAAGTAGTTAAATTCAATCTTATCAGATTTTGAAAGGGCGGAATTATGAAGAAGTGGATTGCCATAGCTGTCATATTGATGTGCTGTCTTGTGTATGCAATTGTTAAACTTAGCATGTCAGAAAACCAAAACATGTCACAAAACCAAAAAGCGTATAAGCAGGCAGAAGAGACGCAAAGTGCAAAACAAATAAATGCTGACAACACTGATAAAGCAACACCCGAAGAAGGCTCCGGTTCCGCTGTTCCTGCTGTTCAGGTCGAAGCCGTTACAAAAGTCTTAAGCGAATTTCTAAGTGCCCTCAAGAGTGAAGATTATGAGCAGGCATGGAAGCTTACGTCGGAATTCTTCAAAAGTAAGCTAAGCTTTGAAAAATTCAAGAAGTTTGAGCCTGTAACGGTGAACCTCACCATACATCCGGAGTCTGCCATTAACATTGAGGGTCGTGTGGGATTACTTGTTACTCTCCCGTCTGAGGAACAAGGCATGTATTTTCTTTTCAATCAAGAAGATGGGCAGTGGAAATTATATGGTATGAAGCAATCTGCCCAGAACGTGGATACCCCGAAAGAATGATTCTCATAGTGGAAAAATTTATCGTTAGAGCGTCTTAATATACGTTATGTCAAAGATACGACCGCGTAAGAGGGATCCGACATGATTTGGAAAATTACTAAAAAGGAGTTCTTGCTGAACCTGATGAAGTTTAAGTTTTCGCTCGGAACATTGCTCTGCATCGTATTAGTGGCGGTATTCGACCCCGTCCTTGCAGATGACTATCAGCAGAGGTTGGCTGCCCAGACAAATGAACTGTTAGGCATAAAGCAGGATTAGTCCAATTATTACTTTTTACCGGCCCGGCGGCTCGGTGCCGGATGTGTTTGAAAAGTTAATTTTTTGAAAGGATTAAGCATATGTTGAATCGGCCTATACCAAGAAGTTTAAAGTTGGGGATTTTGGGACTAATCGTAATTGTTGTTATTGGCACTATCCCATTGCTG
>CAZLIO010000339.1:0-4831 GCA_964559025.1 uncultured Pirellulales bacterium
TAGACGGCTGTGCGTGCTTGAATATTGCCATACGAACGATTATTATCAAAAACCGAAAGGCCTTTGCCCAGACCGGCGGCGGAATAGTCGCAGATTCAGACCCGCAAGCAGAATGGGATGAGACTATCACAAAAGTAAGAGCACTGTTAGCTGGAATAAAAGAAACGCAAAAAAGCAAACAACGAATAGTAGGTATAAAAAAGATAAATAAGAAATCCAAAGCAATATTAAGTGAACTAAAGTGACTAAAGTGTAAAGTGACTAAAGTTATAGAATATTTTTCTCACTTTAGGCACTTTTCACTATTCGATATTCGGATTTTTTACAAGCTAAGATGGCAGAAAAAGTATTCCTTAATGATGAATTAGTCGATATCGACAAGGCCCGCATATCGGTTACCGATAGCGGCTTTTTGTATGGAGCGGGGCTTTTCGAGACGATGCGAAGCTACAACGGCACGGTCTTCGCGCTTAAGGACCACTTAGACAGATTGTTTTTTAGCTCTCGTGCCCTATCGATAAATCATACATTCCACAGAAAATATCTCACTGACGCTATTTATAAAGTACTGCGAGCGAACAATTTAACAGATGCCCGTTTGCGATTGACACTTACCAACGGGCCAATGTCCCAACCGGATGAGCAGCGCAAAGCGACACTTCTTATCACCTCTGCAAAGCTTCAGCCTTACCCGGCTGAATATTATAAAAAAGGTGTTCTGGTAGTGCTTTGCCCATTCAGGCAGAACGCCGGCGAGCCAACGTGCGGACACAAAACGACAAGCTATTTCTCGCGTATGATTGCGCTAAATAGTGCGCATCAAAAAAGGGCCGCCGAGGCGTTATGGTTCACGACGAACAATCGCTTAGCCGAGGGGTGCATAAGCAATGTGTTTCTGGTCAAAGATTTCGTCCTTCATACGCCGCCGATTGAGACGCCTGTCCTTGCGGGCGTGGCGAGAAAGACCGTCTGCCAAATCGCCTTAACAAACTCTATTAAATTAGTTGAAAAAGACCTCTCCATAGACGACGTGCTGGCCGCCGATGAGATTTTCCTGACAAACGTAATTATGCAGATTATGCCGGTAACCGCAGTGGAAAAGCATACCGTCGGCGACGGTAAGGTCGGTACGATGACTAAAAGACTACAAAAGAAGCTCGGTGAGCTTATCAAAAATGAATGTAGAATGCCGGTAAGCAACAAAGTAATCTCATAACTGTACAAGTAACAGGTGTGAACAAAGAAAATGAAAATAAAAGATATTTCAGAGCAAATTGAAAAAATAGTCCCACTAAAATTAGCACAGGACTGGGACAACGTCGGCCTGCTTATCGGCGATGTGCAGAAAAACGTAAAAAACATTCTGCTGACCATCGATGTCACAAATGATGTTGTCGCTGAGGCCAAAAAACTAAAGACGGACCTGATTGTGAGTTATCATCCGGTAATCTGGGACGGCCTGAAAAAAATTACTACAGAACCTCCGAGCAGCACCGTACACGAATTGATCCGCAGCGGCATTGCAGTTTTTTCGATACATACCGCCCTGGATGCCGCCACAGGCGGAGTCAACGACGGTCTTGCTGAGATTATCGGCATAGAAGATGGAAAGCCGATTGGCGATTACGTCGTTAATCCGGCCGGCGACAATTACAAGCTCGTTGCCTTTGTCCCTGTCGAATCGGTAGCTGAAGTTTCAAATGCGGTTTTCGCCGCCGGCGCAGGGGCAATAGGTAATTACAGCAACTGCGGCTTCGGTGCCGAGGGGACGGGGAGCTTTTTGCCTCTGGAAGGCGCAAAGCCGACTATCGGGAAAAAAGGGGAACTGGAAAAAGTGCCTGAGATAAGATTCGAGACGATTGTGCCGGCGGAAAAACTCGATGCGGTTGTCACGGCAATGAAAAAGGCTCATCCTTACGAGACGCCGGCCTTTGACATCATCAAACTCTACAACAGCCAAAACGAATTCGGCCTTGGCAGAATCGGCAAATTAGTCAAGCCGTTACGAATTGAAGAGATTATCGACAGAATAAAGAAATTTACCGGTGCAAAAGCTATTGGTCTGATTGGAAAAGAAAAGCGGCTGGTGAAAACAGCGGCGGTTTGCGCCGGCTCATGCGGTAAGATTGTCAATCTGGTTATCGCTGCAAAGGCCGATTTGTATCTCACCGGCGAATTGAAACACCACCAGGCATTAGCCGCTCAGGAAGCAGGACTGACCTGCATCTGTCTGAGCCATTCTGTCTCGGAACGGTTCATATTGAAAAAATTCGCCAAACAGTTGCAAAAACAGCTAAATTCTGTGACAATAAGAATAAGCAAAAAGGATGCAGACCCATTTAAGTGGAAAAACCTATGACGGAAGAACAGAAGACAGAGGTCGGAAGACAGAAGACAAAGGTCGGAAGTCAGAAGACAGAGGTCGGAAGACAGAAGACAGAATATCGAACGTTGGATAAAGAAGAGACCGACTTCTTACAGCAGGACCAGGACATTGAGACGACGGTCGAGTCGGTGGTGGAGGCGGTTTTATTCGCCAGCGATGAGCCGCTCTCTGAAGCCCGGCTGGCCAATATTGTTGAAACATCCGTAAAGCAAGTCCGTCAATGTATCGAAAACCTGAACGGCAAATACCGGAGGAGCAATAACGCCTTTAGGATTGAGCAGATTGCCGGCGGTTATCAAATGCTTACTTTGAGTCCTTATAACTATTGGCTGAAAAAATTACTTCGGGCCCGCAGCGACAGCAAACTAAGCCCCGCCGCGGTGGAGACCCTTGCCATAATTGCATACAAGCAGCCGGTTATGCGGGCTGATATCGAGGTCGTCAGGGGTGTTGCCACCGGTGAGGTAATTCGAACTCTTTGTTATAAAGGTTTGGTTAAGATAGTAGGCCGAGCCGAAGTTTTAGGCAGGCCGATGCTCTACGGAACGACAAAGAAATTCCTGGAAACTTTCGGCCTGAACACACTCAAAGACCTGCCGAAAATCGAAGAGCTGAGAAAGCCGCCTGCCTGAGAGCCGCTCGTATTGCTTATATCATTTAGAGACGTCTTTCAAATAAGCTAAGGAAGTAAGAAATCTGTCAGCAGCCCGGAGGGTTTGCTTAAATGAACTGTTATCTTTGTCCCTTCCGTAGTTAAAGAAGCCGTGCCCCTTGCCTTCGAACGGCACAAGCCGGCACATATTGCCGGCCTCTTTCATCGCTGTGCTGAAACGCTCAACACTCTCGAACGGAACCGTCCGGTCCGCAGTTCCGTGGAAAATAATACACGGAGGGACACCTTTTGTTACGTGCTGCAAGGGAGATATTTCCTCTACACGATTGAACCTTTCATCCGAGCGCCTTTTTTTCGACAACTCTATCAGGTCCACTGCCGGATTGAAGAGCACTAATGCATTCGGCCTGGAACTTATCTTTCGGTCTTCACTTTCTTCATCGAGTCCCTCAATCGCGCCTGTGCATGCTGCCACGTGGCCGCCCGCCGAGCCGCCGCCCGCGACGATTTTATCCGGGTTGACGCCAAGTCGGGCTGCGTTGGCCCTGACCCAGCGGACAGCGGACTTACCATCGGCGACACATTCGAATGGTGTAGTGCCGTGCCTGTTTCCGACACGATATTCAGCGGAAATCGCCATCATCCCCCGCGAGGCGAAGTAATCGCACTGGTGGTAAAATTGCGTCGGAGTACCGCCAACCCATCCGCCGCCGAAAAAGAATACTATCGCCGGTAACGATTCCTTTACATCCCGCCCGGGCGGCTCAAATATATGCAGTTTCAATTCGACCTCGCCGATGGTTTTGTACACCACCAGTATCGGCTTTATTGAAACTTCTTTGGACCTCTTCCGACGTTCTGCTGCTGAAAGCATAGTTGCAGCGATACAAAACAGAAATATTACAATAATCTTCTTCATCCTTCTAACTCCTTCAAAATGAATTATAGACTAATTCCACGGCAGTACTTCTATGTCAGGCTTAACTGCATGAGCAGGGCGAGGATGCTCATCGTCGAAAACGTACATATCATCCTGCTTTTCGATTACGACAAAACTCTCATCGATTGAGCCGTCCGGCTTTATTATATTATCGAGTGAAAGTTCCAGATGCCTGGCAAGAAACTTATAGGCGCCGGTGCGCTTCGAAATACCGTAATCATGTCCCTCGTTGGGAAGGTGAACATACTCGACGTCTGTCTCCGCACCATAGAGGCGATAGACATTTTTTATATAAGGATATTCGACGTTCGGTGTATTTTTGGTCCAGTCCTTGCCGTCGGAGATTAGCAACTGCGGACGCGGCGCGGCCAGAGCGGCAATATCCGCATTGTTCGTCTCGTGGGTATCGCTTTTATGGATAGGCATACCACTTTCGCAGTTGCATCCGCCGAAGAAGTGGGCTGAGACCATTACGGTAGGGACAGAGACAGCGATACGGTCATCAACGGCCGTTACAAGAAACGTTTGTGTTCCTCCGCCGGACGCCCCTGTTACGCCGATACGCTTCGGGTCCACGTCTTTTAGTGAAGTAAGAAAGTCGATGACGCGAATGCTGTTCCAGAGCTGCAATTTAAGGGCCTTTGGCCGACTGTGCTTCCATCCTGCATTTTTCCAGTCACCATATCCGACCATATCGTAAGAGAAGACAACCGCGCCCATACGAGCCAGGGTCGCACATCGCTTCTGCATATTGGGTCTAAACCGGCCGTAGTTACCGGCGCTGCTGAAATGTCCATGCGGACAAAGCACCGCTGCAAAAGGTCCCTTGCCTTTTCGAGGACGATATAAGTTCCCAGTAACGAACACGCCGGGCAGACTCTCGAAAGCTGCG